>NZ_JAAYFP010000112.1:0-29577 GCF_012728195.1 Candidatus Sordicultor fermentans | reverse complement strand
TGCAATTACCCGGGTTTTGTGGTTTAATTATGAAAGAATAGCATTTTTAGAATTACCACCACTACAAGGCTGGGTAGCATGTTGAGCACTTTTAACTTTTTTATTTCTAAGATGTTAATTCCGAGACCTATAAGGAGCAGTCCCCCTGTTGCGGTAAGCTCCAGTATCAGGGAATCGGTAAAAAAACTTTGAAGAGAACTGGCAAATAAAGTTATTCCACCCTGGTAGAGAAGAAGAGGAATGATGGAGAAAATCACCCCCGCTCCTAAAGAGGCGGATAGAGCAATGGATGAGAAACCATCCAGCACCGATTTAGCTAAAAGAAGATGGGGAGGGTTACCCAGGCCTTCCTCTATGGCTCCCAAGATAGTCATAGAGCCCATGCAAAAGAGCAAAAAAGCAGTTACCAAACCCTCAGCGAAACGATCATTTTTTGATTTGATAAGGGATTTTAGATTTTCTCCCAGGTGGTTGAGCCCTTTTTCTAAATCGAGCAATTCTCCTATTATGGAGCCCAGGACGATACTGAATATTAAAAGCAAAAAGTTCTGGGTTTTTATGGCTAAGGATACTCCCAGAGAAAGAGTAAATAGACCAATGCCCTGGAAGACGATAAGCGATATCCGCTCCGGTAAGCGGGAGCGGATAATCATTCCTACCATGCCGCCTATAAGAATTGCTCCAGCGTTAGCCAGGGTTCCTAAGGGTAACATAAAAAACGGTAATTTACGCTTTTTTAACTTTTCCTGCTTGCAAGCAAGAAGTACAAACTTTTATTTTTCTGGTTTCGCCGTCTACAACTGCTCTCACTTTCTGAATGTTGGGACGCCAAGTCTTTCTGCTTACCCGGTGAGAGTGGCTTATTTTATTACCGAAGGAAGTGGTTTTACCACAGATTTCACATTTTGCCATTGTTATTACTCCTTTCCTTTCTCAGAGTCGGGTAAAAATATAGCAGTTTTGAAGATGTAATGCAAGATGGGTTAAAATAGAAAAGTGATTGAGAGAAAAATAGATAGAGAATTAGTACTGAAAATAATAGAGAGAGAAAAACAGAGACTGGATAACCTCTCCGTTTTTGGGGGATTCAGTAACTTTTTGAGTGGCTGGCTTACAGAACGGGGAGAGGGGGGAGATTTTTATTCTCTTCTTCTGAACTACGATAATTTAACTCTGGAAGAGAGAAGCAAACTACTGCAGGATATGGAAGAAAAGCTGAAATCTCAAAGTGACGATGGTGATATTCTTAAGGTCTCTTCTTCAGATTTACCTTCACCAGAGAAAGAAAAAAGTTTTTCTGATGGGGAAGGGAATCTCTCTACTCCGGTGAGATACATTAAAGGAGTAGGTCCGGTTCTGGAGAAAAAATTAAACCGTCTGGAAATCAAAACAGCAGAAGACCTTATCTTTTTCTTTCCTCGTTATTATCGGGACCGAGGAGAGGTAAAACCCATTTCTCAACTCCGGGGAGAAGGATGGGAAACTATCCAGGGAGTGGTTACTTCTCAAAGTCGGGTGGCTACTCGACGGGGGCCATTACTTAAAATCGCCGTGAGCGATGGAACGGGTAAAATAAACCTGGTGTGTTTTAATAGAAATTATCTGGCCAAAACTTTGCGAAAAGGCGTGAAAGTTCAAGTTTCGGGAAATTTTCGTCGGTCTTTTGGTAACTGGGAAGTAGCTGATTTTGACTACCAGCTGGTGACGAAAGAAAATCATAGATGGGATAGAATAATTCCCATCTATAGCCTTACTGAAGGATTAAGTTTAAAAAAGCTGCAATCCATTATTTATTATGCCCTGGATAATTTTTTAGGGGAGGTAGAAGAAATTCTTCCCTCTTCTTTAGTGGCAAGGCACAATTTTTTACCCAAAAGGGTAGCTATAGAGGAACTGCACCGTCCTTCCCGCTCTTCAGTAGCGGAATTAAACTCCCGACGCAGTAGAGCTCACTTAACTATCATTTTTGAGGAATTTTTGCTTTTTGCTTTAAGTTTGAAAATCCGTCGGCAGGAATTAGCAGATTGTGAGGTCCCTCCCTGTGTTTCTGATTCAGCGCTGGTAAAAAATTTTTTAGTTCAACTTCCCTTTACCCTGACCTCTGCTCAAGAGAGGGTAGTAAAAGAGATTCATGAGGATTTAGTTAGTGGACGGCTAATGAATCGTTTAGTGCAGGGAGATGTGGGTTCAGGAAAAACACTGGTTGCTTTACTTGGGGCTCTCCAGGTTATTGATTCGGGAAGACAGGTAGCTTTTATGGTTCCTACTGAAATTTTAGCTGAACAGCATTACAACCGGTTTAAAGATTTATTGTCTTCTCTGGGGGTGAGAGTGGGACTTCTCAAGGGGGGAACCAACAAAGAAAAGAAAAAATTGATAGAGGAAATCAGAAAAGGGGAAGTTGATCTGGTAATTGGTACTCACGCCCTTATTGAGGAAAACATTACTTTCCCCCGGCTGGGCCTTACTATTGTGGATGAACAACATCGCTTTGGGGTGTTACAGAGGGCAAAATTAAAAGAGAAAGCCTCTATTCCGCACCTTTTGGTGATGACTGCCACTCCTATTCCTCGGACGTTAGCATTAACTCTTTATGGGGATTTAGATATTTCTGTGGTAGATGAAAAACCAGCGGGCAGAAAACCGGTGACTACTCTCTGTTTTTCTCTTAAAGAGAGGTTTAAAGCTTATAATCGAGTGCGAAAGCAGATAGAGGAAGGAAGACAGGCTTTTGTGGTATGTCCGGCCATAGAAGAAAGTGAGGCAGAAATCAGTAATGTAGTAGAGGTAACAGAGCTTTTACGCTCTTCCTGGCTTTCGGGCTTTCGAATAGAGATGATTCATGGTAAACTCCCTTCTCGGGAGAAGGAAGAAATCATGGAACGTTTTTCTCGAGGGGATATAGATGTTTTAGTGGCTACTTCAGTTATTGAGGTGGGAATTGACATTCCCAACGCCAGCGTGATGGTAGTAGAAAATGCCGAGAGGTTTGGCCTGGCGCAACTGCACCAGTTGAGAGGTAGAATCGGGAGAGGAGAGGCAGCAGGCCTCTGTATACTTTTAGCTGAAGCCCGTACTGAGGAAGCTCGCCGGCGGATGGAAATAATGGTGGCTACCGACGACGGTTTTCGCATTGCCGAAGAGGATCTTCGCTTGCGAGGACCGGGTGAATTTTACGGAGTTAGACAGCACGGGGTGCCTGAATTTCACCTGGCTGACCCTTTTGAAGACTGGTCTATTCTGGAGAGGGCTAACGAAGAAGCAAAGTTAATCCTTGATGAAGACCCAGAATTAAAAAGAGAAGAAAATCGTTTATTAAAAAAGGAAATTAACAGGAGATTTGGCCGTTATCTGGAGTTTGGAGAGATAAGTTAGATGGGTTATTTGTATCTGGTGGGAGGAAAAGATAAAGGGAGAAAGATAGTCACCCCCCCGGGTAAGAAGGTTCGTCCTATGCCCGGGGTTATGCGTAAGGCAATATTTGAAATTTTGCAAGAAGAAATACCAGAAAGTGTGGTTTTTGATATTTTCGCTGGAAGCGGCTCTCTGGGTTTTGAGGCTCTAAGTCGAGGAGCAAGCCAGGTTTATTTTTTAGAAAAAGACTCCTATCTTTGTTCGCTTCTGGAGAGAAATATAAAGACCTGCGGTTTTGAAGAAAGAGCCCGGGTTTTGAGAAGGGATTTTTTGCATTCTTTTCCTTTTCCTTCTCGAAGCATTAAACCGGACATCGTTTTTGTGGATCCTCCTTTTTCTATGGATAGCAAAAGCGTTTTGAAAAAGTTGTATAATTTTAAAGTGATTCTGGAGGATGCTCTGATAGTATTTCGTTATCCTGAAGAACAGGACCCTTTCCGAGACTGTGATTTTTTTAAAATAGAGGATCGCAGAAAGTATGGAAGGAGCATTTTAATATTCGGCTCTTTTAAGGCCAATTCTTGATGAAGGAGAGATTGACTTTGATAGCGATATATCCGGGGAGTTTTGACCCTCTGACTAATGGGCATCTGGATGTCATTGAACGAGGAAGAAAGATTTTTGATCGTTTGGTAGTGGGGATATTAAAAAATCCCCATAAGCAGCCTCTTTTTACCTCAGAAGAAAGAAAAACCATGATTGAAGAAGCAGTAAAACCTTTTTCTAACGTGGAAGTAGAAATTTTCGATGGTTTATTGGTCAACTTTGCTCGTGAGAGAGGATGTCAGGTTATTCTTCGAGGTTTGAGAGCTATTTCTGATTATGAGTATGAAACTCAGATTGCTCTCATTAATCGGAAGATGGCTCCCGAGATAGAAACTTTGTTTTTACCCACCAGTGCCGAATTTTCTTATCTTAACTCAACCATAGTAAAAGAGATTGCTTCTTTCGGTGGTTGTATCAGGGGGTTAGTGCCGCCAGCAGTAGAAAAGAAATTGAGAGATAAGTTTGATAGGGGAAATCTTTCTAATTTTTAACTTTAATAGAGGAGATAACTTCCTTTAAATGGAAAAGTTATACATACTACTTATAAAAGGGAGTAGATAAAATGGATATATTGAGCGAGATCAGAAAAAGAGCTAAAGCACTACAAAAAAGAATTGCTTTGCCTGAAAGCCAGGATGGGCGAGTTCTGAAAGCGGCAGAGATAGCTCAAAAAGAGGGCATAGCTTCTGTAGTTCTTCTGGGAGAAGAGGGAACGATTGCCGAAAAAGCGCAAGAGTTGAATCTTGACCTCTCGGGGGTGGAGATAGTTAATCACTTAAGAGATGAGAAAAGAGAATTTTATATTGACGACCTTTACCAGTTGAGGAAGAATAAGGGTCTTTCCTGGGAGGGAGCTGAAGACTTATTAAAAAGCCCCATGTATTATGCCTGTATGATGTTGCGGGAAAATAGAGTTGATGGGGTAGTAGGAGGAGCGATTCTATCCAGTTCTGATGTGATAAGACCAGCTCTACAGATTATTAAGACAGCGCCGGGAATTAAATTAGCCTCTAGTTGTTTCTTAATGGTGGTTCCTGATTGTTCTTACGGAGAAAATGGCATTTTTCTGTATGCCGACCCGGCATTGAATCCCAATCCCGATGCTGAGGAGTTAGCTCATATTGCTATTACTACCGCTCGCACTGCCGTTTTTCTTCTGGATGCTGAACCCCGGGTGGCGATGCTATCTTTTTCTACCAAAGGTAGCGCCAAACATGAGTTAGTAGACAAAGTAATAGAGGCAACTCGTATTGCCCATTCTCTAAATCCAGATTTACTTTTAGATGGGGAACTGCAGCTTGACGCAGCGTTGGTTCCTGAAGTGGCAAAAATAAAAGCGCCTGGAAGCCCGGTGGCAGGAAAAGCCAATGTTTTGGTCTTTCCCGATCTGAATGCCGGTAATATTTCTTACAAGTTGACCGAGCGCCTGGCTAAAGCTACGGCTGTTGGTCCTATTTTGCAGGGTCTGGCTAAACCAGTCAATGACCTTTCTCGAGGGGCTAAGGTAGAAGATATAGTGGATCAGATAGCTGTTACTGTTTTGCAAACTCAATTTTAAGTTAGGAGGATAAAAAATTGAATATACTGGTGGTCAACTGTGGAAGCTCGACGGTTAAATATCAGCTCTTTCATGTAAAAGGAGAAGAAGATTATCAAGTATTAGCAAAAGGAATAGTGGAGAGAATAGGAGCACCCGGGTCTCGTCTGGAACACAATGGCAATGGCCAGGTTTTTACTCAGGAAAGGGAAGTTCCCAATCATCGAATAGCTATACAGTGGGTGATAGAAGTTTTGACTCAAGAAGAAACTCGAGTTTTAGAAAGCGTTGATGAAATTGAGGCAGTAGGTCATAGAGTACTGCACGGAGGAGAGAAGCTCACCGGCTCGGTGTTAGTTGATGATGAGGTTTTAGAGATTATCAGGGAATGTATTGATTTAGGTCCCTTGCATAATCCTGCCAATATTTTAGGGATAGAAGCCTGTCGGGAGTTAATGCCTGATGTGCCACAGGTGGCAACTTTTGATACTGCTTTTCACGGGACTATGCCCGAACATGCTTATATTTATGCTATTCCTTATGAGTATTATGAAAAATATCGTATCAGGAGATACGGCTTTCATGGTACTTCTCATCAATACGTATCAGAACGGGCAGCCAAAATACTGGATAAAGACCCTCGTGATTTAAAATTAATTACTTGTCATATGGGTAGCGGGGTAAGTTTTGCGGCAGTAAAAGGGGGTAAATCCATAGATACTTCTATGGGACTTACTCCTTTAGAAGGGCTGGTGATGGGAACGCGCTCTGGAGATTTAGACCCGGCCATACCCCTATTTTTAATGAGAAAAGAGGGGCTATCGGCTGAGGAAATGGATGAGATATTGAATAAAAAAAGTGGGGTGCTGGGTGTCTCAGGAATTAGTAGTGATACTCGGGATATTGAAGCTGCTGCTCCTTTTAATCATAGAGCTCAACTGGCTCTGGATTTGATGATTTATCGGGCTAAAAAATATATCGGCTCTTATTATGCTATTTTAGGAGGACTGGATGGTTTAGTTTTTACTGCTGGTATAGGAGAGAATTCTTCTTACATTAGAAAATCTGTTTGTCAGGGATTGGAACATTTAGGTATACTAATAGACGAAGAGCGGAATAAAGTGAACAGAAAAGAGGCTTTTATAAGTAGCGATCAGTCCCGGGTAGCAGTAATGGTTATTCCTACCAACGAAGAGCTGATAATTGCTCGAAATACCCGGGCTCTAGCAAGGAAAAGAGGTGAGAACGATGCGGCTTTACATCGGGGAAGTGAAAAAAAGTGTAGGAAGGACTTTCCATGATATTGAAGAAGAGAATTTCCCTTCTCTGAGCTGGGAAGGGAAAAAGCTACCTTTTGCGCAACCAGTAAGGGTGGATGCTCTCCTTACAAACTGTGGAAGTGAAATTCTGGTAAAAGGAGTAGTGGATACTGCACTCGTAATGTCCTGCTCCCGCTGTTTGGAACCCTCAATACAGGAGATAAAGGCTGTTTTTTACTTAGAGTACCGGAACTTGAGTCGTATCCATCGTCTCTCTGATATAGAAGCAGAAGCCAGTGAATCCGATGAAGTGGGGTACTTCTGGGAAGAAGATAATTATGTGGAAGTAACACGGGAAGTAGAAGAAGTTATTTTTATAAATCTACCCATGAAACCTTTGTGCTCTCCTGATTGTCGAGGGTTATGTCCAGTTTGTGGGGCAAATCGGAATAAAGAAAAGTGTTTCTGTGAAGAAGCGATAGATCCTCGATTGGCGGTATTGAAAAATTGGGCTAAGGAAAACTTATAACTTTCGGAGATAACACACTTTTAAAAGGCTAGAATTCTATTTTCATTTGCAATAGGTGAGAAATTATTTTATACTATCCTACACTTCAGGATGGAAAGCAAAAGAGGAGGTATTATGAGATATGGCTAATTTGACTAATAAGACTTCTCGTTGTCGACGTAATAAAAGAAGAACTCACTGGGTGGTGAAAGCTCCCCAATTGGTAGATTGTCCTCGCTGTCACCAGCCAAAGTTACCTCATCGGGTTTGTCTGGCTTGTGGTTACTATAAAGGCAGACAAGTGGTGAAAGTCGAAGACTAAGAGAGGCTGGATATGAGGATTGCTCTGGACGGATGGGGAGGAGACTTCGCTCCCGAGGAAATAATAAAAGGAGCGAAGGAGGCTTATTCTTCTGATTATACCCTGGTATTGGTAGGTCCCCGGCAGGAACTCCTCTCTCTTTATTCTCAATGGGGAATGGACGAAGAACATTTTCCCATCGAGGATGCTTCTCAGATAGTAGGTATGGGGGAGTCGCCTACTGAAGCTCTTAAGAAAAAGCCCGATTCTACCATAGCTAAAGGTATTGATTTACTAGCTCAGGGTAAAGTTGATGCCTTTATATCAGCAGGTAATAGCGGGGCGGTTATGACTACTGCCTGGATGAAGCTAAAAAGGATTGTTCAAATAGAGCGTCCAGCCATTGCCGCTCTTATACCTAATCCTAACTCCTGTACCGTTCTTCTGGATGTAGGAGCTAATGTGGATTGTAAGCCCAAACACCTTCTTCATTTTGCAGTTATGGGTGCAGAATATGCCAAGATAGTTTTGAATCTACTTCATCCCCGGGTGGGGTTATTAAATATTGGAGAAGAAGAAGGTAAGGGGAACGAGCTCGTGAGATCCACTTACCAGCTCTTTTATTCTCAGAGTGATTTTTTGCACTTTGATTTTGCCGGTAACGTAGAAGGCCACAATATAGTAGATGGAAAAGTAGACGTGGTGGTATGTGATGGTTTTACTGGCAATGCCCTTTTGAAGTTTGGAGAAGGGTTGATTGCTTTTATTTCCTCTCACCTTCCTCAACAAATAGGCAACCCTCAAGAAGAAGAGAAGTTGAAAGAATTCTGGCGTAAATTGGATAGAAGTGAATATGGAGGAGCACCTCTTTTGGGAGTAGAGGGAGTATGTCTAATCTGTCACGGTAGCTCAAAAGCGAGAGATATAAAGAGTGCCATTAGAGGAGCCCAGGAGTTGATAAAAAGAGGAATAGCAGATAAAATTCGTGAGCGTTTGTCTCAGCTTAATTTGAAAAGTTAGAGGTGGATTATGCGAGGAAGAGTCACAGAAATATTGGGTATCAAGTATCCTATTCTCCAGGGAGGAATGGCCTGGGTATCTACTGCGCCTTTGGTGGCGGCAGTTTCGGAAGCTGGAGGGTTAGGTATCATTGGAGCAGGGGGAATGACGGGA
This sequence comes from Candidatus Sordicultor fermentans, assembly GCF_012728195.1. NCBI lineage: Bacteria > Pseudomonadati > Atribacterota > Atribacteria > Atribacterales > Candidatus Caldatribacteriaceae > Candidatus Sordicultor > Candidatus Sordicultor fermentans. Next base: position 20,839 of record NZ_JAAYFP010000112.1, on the reverse strand, counting down.
GAGAAGCTAAGAGAGGAGATCAAGAGAACTAAATCTCTTACCGGACAGCCTTTTGGAGTGAACTTGATGCTTTTATCTACTTATATAAAAGAGCAAATTGAAGTGGTTAAAGAGGAAAAAGTTCCAATAGTTACTACCGGTGCAGGAAATCCGGGAGAGCTGGTGGAGGAATTTGCCCGGGAAGGTATTTTAACCATTCCTGTAGTGGCATCTGTTGCTCTGGCTAAAAGGCTATTGCGTCGGGGAATAAAATTAATTATTGCTGAGGGGATGGAAGCAGGTGGTCATATTGGAGAGACAACCACCATGTGTCTGGTTCCCCAGATAGTAGATGCTGTCAGTCCGCTTCCCGTGATTGCTGCCGGAGGAATAGCCGATGGAAGAGGCATGGCGGCCTGTTTTGCTTTAGGAGCAGAAGGAGTACAGATGGGCACTCGTTTTGTCTGCACTGAAGAGTGTGAAGTGCATCATCTTTATAAGGAAGCAATTGTGAAAGCGCAAGACCGCTCTACAATAGTTACTGGCACCACTACCGGTCACCCGGTACGTTGCCTTCGTAATCGTCTGACTCGCCAGTTCGAGGAATTGGAAGCTCGAAGAGCACCTGTTGAAGAAATAGAAGCTCTGGGCTCTGGTAGACTGAGAGAGGCGGTTTGTGGTAATGTAGAGGAAGGATCAGTAATGTCAGGACAAATTGCCGGTCTTATAAAAGATATTAAACCTGTTCAGCAGGTTATTGAAGATATAATCAGAGAATTTAAAGAAACAGTTAAAAAACTGCCTCAGGCGGTGGAGGATTAAAGTGGGCTGGGTGGTTCTTTTTCCTGGACAAGGGGCACAAAAGGTGGGCATGACTAAAGCTTGGTGGGATAATTATCGCCAGGAAACCGAGGAAATTATGGGGAAAGCGAGTGAAATTTGTGGGGTAGATTTGTTGCGTTTGACCCTGGAAGGACCGGAGGAAGAGCTAAACCTCACTTTTAATGCCCAACCAGCTATTTTAGCTACCAGCTTGCTCACCTGGCAGCTCTGGCAGAAAGAGTTTTCTCTGGCAGTGGATGCGGTAGCAGGACACAGTTTAGGAGAATACTCTGCCCTTTGTGCAGCAGAGAGTATAGACTTTGAAGAGGCAATTTTTCTGGTGCGAAAAAGGGGGGAGCTTATGCAAGAAGCCGTCCCCCCGGGAGAGGGAGCTATGGTGGCAGTTTTAGGACTGTCTCAAGAAAAGGTAGAAAATGTAGTGGGAGAGTTTTTCTCTCAGGGGAAAGTAGAAGTAGCCAATATTAATTCTTCTTCTGAAATAGTTCTTTCTCTTTCTCGTTCTCTTTTACCTCAAGTGGTGGATAAACTTGAAAAAGAGGGGAGCAAGAAAGTGGTAGAGTTAAAAGTCAGTGCTCCTTTTCACTCCAGTTTTATGAAAGAAGCAGCAGAGAAGTTTTCTTCCTTTTTGGAGGAAATAGAAATTAAACCTCCCCGTTACCGCTATGTGAGCAATGTAAATGCTCAATATGTTTCCCGTCCCGAAGAAATCAGGGATTTACTGGTCAGGCAAATGTTTTCTCCGGTAAGGTGGAAGGAAGTTATGGACACTCTTTATCGTTGTGAATCTCACCACATCTGGGAGATGGGTCCCGGGACAGTGTTGAGCAAGCTTTTTTCTCGAGAATATCCCGATGTAGAAGTAAAAAATGTAAATTCCTGGAATCGGGGGAGAAAAGAAGATGAGGAGGAAAGAAAAAGATGAGCCTTGAAAATCAAGTAGCCATGGTAACTGGAGGTAGACGAGGTATTGGTTTTACCATTGCTCAAATTTTAGGGAAAAATGGTGCCCGGGTAGCTATAAATGATGTGGCATCTCAGGAGGAGATAGAAAAAGCAGTAGAAGAATTAAAAGAGCAAGGCATAGAAGCCCGGGGATACATCGCGGATGTTACAAAAAAAGAAGAGATTAAAACCGTGGTACAGGATATAATAAACACCTGGGGGCAGATTGATATATTGGTGAACAATGCCGGGATTACAAGAGACGCACTTCTCGTGCGGATGAAAGATGAGGATTGGAAAGCAGTACTTGAGGTAGGGGTGCAGGGAGTTTACTATTGCACCAAAGAAGTCTTGCGGTATATGATGAAAAAGAGATACGGGAGGATAATCAATATTTCTTCGGTAGTAGGAGTAATGGGTAACGCCGGCCAAACTAACTACTCTACCGCGAAAGCAGCTATTCTTGGCTTTACCAAATCTTTAGCCCGGGAGGTGGCGTCCTTAGGTATAACGGTTAACGCTGTAGCTCCTGGTTTTATAAACACGGAAATGACTAAGAAACTGCCGGAGGAGGTGAGAGAAGTCTGGCTTCAGCAGGTGCCTCTCCGTCGCTGGGGAGAGCCTGAAGAGGTGGCTCAAGTGGTCGCTTTTCTGGCTTCTCGAGCTGCTGGATATATTACCGGTCAAACCATCCACGTCAATGGCGGGTTGGTAATGATTTAAAAACTACTTCAGGTAGGAGGTGTAACTATGGATATTTTTTCTAAGGTTAAGGAAATAGTAGTAGATCAGTTAGGAGTAGATGGAGAAGACGTTGCTCCCGATGCTTCCTTTATCGATGATTTGGGGGCTGATTCTCTTGATATCGTGGAGCTAATCATGGCTTTTGAAGAGGAATTTGATATTGAAATACCAGATGAAGATGCAGAAAAAATAACCACAGTGGGAGAAGCAGTAGAATATATCGAGTCTAAAGTAGGATAATTGTATTGCCCCGTGTCTAGTTCGGACATTGACTTTTCAGTGCTGGAGGAAAGAATTGGATATGTCTTTAAAGACGAAGAAGTTCTCAGAACTGCTCTGCGCCACAAATCAGCGCTGGAAGGAAGAGATGGCAGTTGCAACGATAAGTTAGAATGGTTGGGAGATGCGGTAGTCGGTTTTTTTGTTGCCGACTACCTCTTTCACCATTACGATAAACCCCGGAGCTGGTTGTCCTTAGCTAAATCAAAATTGGTAAGTGAAGAGTGTTTAGCTTATTTAGCCCGGAAGATTGAATTGGCAAGGTTTATCGAATTAGGTAAAGGAGAAGAAAGAAGTGGAGGGCGAGAAAAAGATTCTATACTGGCCAGTTCCTTAGAAGCGCTGGCTGGAGCAGTTTTTGTTGACTCCTCTTCTTATGAGGAGACCAGAAAAGTTCTGGAATTAATTTTTTGTGAGGCAGGAGATATTAGTTCTCTTAATCTCTCAGTTAACTATAAGGGGCTGCTTCAGCGGTGGTGCTTGCAATATTATAATTGTCTCCCTCGTTACGAAACTTTAAGTCAGGGGAATCAGGACTTTTATCGGGTAGAGGTTAAGATTGGAGAAAATAGTATAGCCTGGGGAGAGGGTAAGAATAAGAAAAGAGCGGAGCAGGAAGCAGCCAGGAAAGCTTTGGAGGTTTTAAGCAGCGATAATCAATTTCCCAATAAAGGTCAATAATGTATTTAAAGAAAATAATCATTCAAGGCTTCAAATCTTTTGCCCATCTTACCACCATTGATCTTTCTCCAGGTTTAAATGTGGTTGTGGGTCCTAATGGTTCGGGTAAAAGTAACCTCATTGATGCTCTGCGCTGGGTGTGGGGAGATACGGCGCGAGAGCTCAGGGTTACTCAAAACCGGGAAGTCATATTTAACGGCTCAAAAACAGTTAAACCACTGGGAATGGCTGAAATTGAAGTGTGGTGGGGAGACCGGTCAGGGGTAAATCTAAAGGTGGCAAGAAGAATATTTGCCTCTGGAGAGTCAGAATATTTCTTCTGTGATGAAAAAATCCGCTGGAGAGAATGGAAAGAGAATTTAGAAAAAGAAGGCCTGGGAATAGAGCGTTTAAGTGCTGGTATTGTAGGGGCAGGAGATCTGCAAGCCCTGCTTTATGAGACACCTCTGGAGCGGTTGCAATGGTTAGAGACGGTAAGCGGTGCTGGAGAGTGGAAAAAAAAGCTGTATCAGGTTTCTCTCCGTTTGGAAAAAATAGAGAGTAGAAGAAGACTTCTGGAGGAGCGATTAAAAGAGCTGGGCCTTCAAGTAGAAAAATGGAAATTGTGGGCCCAGGAGGAAGAAGAATACCTCTCCCTGGAGAGGGAATGGAGAGAAACCAGAGCACTCTATATTCAGGAAATGATAAGGCTCCGTCAGGAGAAAGTTTCTCTTCTTAAAAAAGAAATAGAAATGGAAGAAGAAAAAATAAGGGAGGGAGAGGAAGAGAAAAGAAAATGGGAGGATATTTTTTCTTCTCTTTCCATTGTTTGGGATAAATGCCAGAGAGAAAAGAGAAATATAGAGAACGAGATAGAGGAAAAGAAGAAAGAGAAAAAGAAAGAAGAGGAAAAACTCTATTATCTTTTAACTGAGATGAGAGAAAACAGGAAAAACTCTCTCCGGATTAAAGAAAAACTTTCCCGGTGGGAAGTGGAGATTAATCTCTGGGAAGAAAGAGAGAGGAAATGGAGAGAAGATTTTTCTTTTGTAGAGAATGAGATAGAGGAAATAGACGACAAAAAGTTAATGCTTCAGCTTGAAGAAAGAGAAAATGCTCTCCGGGAGTTAGAAACAAAGAAAATTCATCTGCGGGAACGAGAGCGTCATTGGAAAGAAGACAGGGAAAAACTGGAAGCCCGTCTCCGGAGTGAGATGCGCAAAGAAAAAAGAACAGAAGAGGAAATTTTGGAGCTCGAAGATAAGATTAAAAGAGGAGAAGAAGATATCAGAGATATAGAAAGTAAATTAGAGAGGAGAAAAGAAGAGGGAAAGATTTTAGAAGAAAAACTGGAAAAAGGGAAGGTAATTCTGCGAAGTGTTTCCCAGAAGATAAATAGCCGAAGGAAAAGAGAGCAAGGGGAGGAGGAATGGGAAAAAGAATTAAATGCTCGAGGCTGGTCTCGGCGGGCGGTACAGGCTCTTGGCTGGCTCTGGGAAAACCAGGATATTGAAAGAGAAAGCCCTGATTTGGAACTGTCTTCACAAGAACCCGGGCGATGGTGTGTTTCTTCTTCTGCTGTGCCTCCTGTTTTCTGGAGAGAGTGCAAGAAAAAAGAAGCTCTTCATCTTTTTCAGAGTGGCGAGCTGCCTGATGAGAATCTGGTAACCTCCGATGGAAGTCTAATCTTTTTGCGCAGTGGATTTCTTTTGTTTCCTGGACAATTAATTTCTTCGGCAGGGGAACCTCGTTTTTATCGCTCTTGGAAGAAAAGAGAAAAAAAGTGGCAGGGTAAAATAGCTTCCTGGGAAAATAAAGTCCGGGATATTGCTAAAGAAGAAAAGAACGAAGAAGAGAAGCTGTGGAAGAAAAAGCTGGAGACAGAGAAAGAAAAAGAAAAATTAGCTTACCGGGAAAAAGAGAAAGAAGAAAGGGAAAGAGAGATAAAAGAACTTAAAAAAGAGATAGAGTTAATAACTGATAAAAAAAGCATTGAAGAGAAAGAACTGGTTACAATAGAAGAAGAGATAGCGAGGGTAAAAGAAAATATCTCTCAAATCCGATGTTGCATAAAAGAACGAGAAAAAGAGAAAATAAAAAAAGAAGAAAGAGAAAGAGAAAGAGAAAAGATTTTGTGGGAGATGCAATCCCTGAAGAAGGAAGCAGAGGAGGCCCTTGAGATTTTAAAGAGAGAAGAAGAGGAAAAAAGAAGATATGGAGAAAGATTGAGCGAAGAAGGAAACAAAATCCGGGTGATAGAAGTTTTCCTGGAGCAGAAGATGAAAGAACAAAAGCAAAAAGAAGAAGAGGAAAAACGCTTAAATGAAGAAATTGATTTAGCTAAGAAAAAAATCCAAGATATAGCAAAAGAGAGGGAAGAGAGAGAAAGGAAATTAGAGAAAGCTCTTATTTTAGAAGAAAAGTTAGATTCGGAGATAAAAGAGTTTTCTCGAGAACTGGAAAAAGTGGGCAGTTTTTGTCCTGCACTTTCCTCAACCCGTGTAGATATAAAAGAGCTGGAGTATTCTCTCCAGAAAAAAGAGGAATTGTTGCAGAAAAAGAGGTTTATTCCTGGAGCAGGTGAAGAATTTGCTCGAGTAGAAGAACGCTTTTCTTCCTTAAAGGAAAAAAATGAGTGCTGTAAAGCCGGTCTGCACCTGGTGGGAGAAGGAGTTTCTCTTGCTCAGAAAGAAATCAGAAAAAGCTTTCAGGAATTTCTTTACGAGGTAAATGAAAGATTTTCTTGCTTTTTTAAAGAAATTTTCCCCGGAGGAGAGGCTCAACTCCTTTTTCAGGGAGATAAAGCAGAAATAGAAGTGCGTCTGCCGGGAAAGAGAAAACAGAATTTGTCTCTTTTATCCAGTGGAGAAAGGTCATTGGTGGCCCTGTGCTTTCTGTTTGCAGTTTTTGAGGTAGCTGATTTACCTTTTTGCTTTCTGGATGAGGTAGATGCTAATTTAGACCATGCCAACAGTCTGCTTCTGGCTCAATTGCTGAAGAATATTTCTCAAGACCGACAGGTGGTGATGGTAACTCACCAGGAAGAAGTGATGGAAGTAGCAGATCAAATAATTGGAGTCACTATGAATGACCCGGGGGTTTCCCAGGCAGTTTGTCTTGACGGGAAATCTTTTCAATAGAAAAAGGAGAGATATGATGGAAAAAGAAACTACCTGGCAGAGATGGGTGAAAGGTATGGGAAAAATGAAGGAGGAGGTAAAAGAACATTTTTCCCAGCTATGGAGCAAAAAAGAAACAGGAGAAAAAGATTGGGAAGAGCTGGAAGAATTGCTCATTCAGGCCGATATGGGGCCTGCCTTATCCCTGGAAATAGTGGAAGAATTTCGGGAGTTTAAAAAGTCCCGGGGAGGAGATGACTGGCAGGAATGGTTATATCAAAAATTGTTCTCTCTTCTGGAGGGAAATGATCCCTCTCTTTTTGCTTCTGCTAAAGAAGGAGAACTAAAGGCTATAATTCTTTCTGGAGTTAATGGAGTGGGAAAGACCACAGCAGCTGGCAAACTGGCTTATCTCTTTAGAAATAAAGGGGAGAAAGTTAGCCTCATTGCTGCTGATACTTTTCGAGCTGCGGCTATGGAGCAGCTGGAGGTTTGGGCACAAAGAGCAAAATGTCGCTATTTTCGGGGGACAGAGGGCGCAGATCCGGGAGCAGTGGTATTCAATGGAATTACCTCTGCTCGCCACCAGGGAGACACTTTAGTTATTATTGATACAGCAGGAAGGTCTCATGTCAACAAGAACCTGCTTGCTGAATTGGAAAAAGTAGTGCGAGTTACTAAAAAGTTGATTCTCCCTTCTAACCTGGAGAGTATTTTAGTTATCGATGCTTTAGCCGGTCAGAATGCTTTTTTACAGGCTCAATCTCTATTTCCAGTGGCTGACCTCAGTGGTATCATTCTCACTAAATGGGATAGCCAGGCTAAAGGGGGAATTGTTTTCCGTATTGGTAAAGAATTTCGTCTTCCGGTGAAATATTTAGGAGTAGGAGAAGGGATAGAAGATCTGGTTCCCTTTGATGCGGAGGAGTTTGTGAAAACTATAGTTTACTGAAAGAACAATGAGGGGTGCACCGTTTTTTGGTTGTTTTTAAAACAATTTCTCAGGGTTTCTTGACAGAGAAGAGCGAGCCGATTATTATCTTATATGTTTCAGTAAAAAGGAGAGTTGTTCGTGTTTGAAGCTTTAACTGACAAATTTAATGCTATTTTTAAAAAGTTGCGGAGTAAAGGAAAATTATCTGAGGAGGATGTAGATGCCATTCTTAAGGAATTGAGAATGGTACTACTGGAATCCGATGTCCACTATCGAGTAGCTAAAGACCTTACCTCTCGGGTAAGAGAAAGAGCGGTGGGGAAAGAGGTGATGGAGAGTGTAACTCCTGGAGAAATGGTTATTAAAATTCTCTGGGAGGAAATTCGCCAGATATTGGGAGGGGAAGCCCGGGAGCTGAATCTTTCTGGTTCTTTTCCTGCTTCTGTGATGATGGTGGGATTGCAGGGCTCAGGTAAGACCACCACTTGCGGGAAACTGGGAGTATATTTGAAAGAAAGAGGTTTCTTTCCTCTTCTGGTCTCCACTGATACCCGCCGTCCAGCAGCCAAAGAACAGCTAAGGATTCTTGCTCAAACGGCAAAATTAGAGTTTTTTGATGATCCTCAGGCTTCTACTCCTCAAGAGATGATAAAGAAGGCTCGAGATTACGCTCGAGAAAAAAGTTTAGATGTAATTTTAGTGGACACTGCAGGTAGATTACATGTAGAAGAAGAGCTTCTTGAGGAGTTGAAAGAGCTAATCGAAGAGGAAGAATTTTCGGAAAGACTTTTAGTTTTAGATGCTACTACCGGCCAGGAAGCAGTGAAGGTAGCCCAGAACTTTGAAAGCTGGGTACATCCTACAGGACTCATCTTAACCAAAGTGGACACTGACGCCCGGGGTGGAGCGGTTCTATCTATTGTGGCTCAAACAGGGTGGCCGGTGAAACTGGTGGGAGTGGGTGAAAAGCTCAATCAGATAGAAGTTTTTCATCCCGATAGAATGGCCAGCCGGATAATGGGATTGGGAGACACTTTGACCTTCATTGAAAAAGTGGATCGAGCCATAAGTGAGGAAGAAAAGAAAAAATTAGAAAAGAAGATAGAGAAAAAGGAGTTAGATTTAAACGATTTTCTGGAAGAGTTGCAGCGGGTGAAAAATGTAGGATCTTTTCAGGAAATTCTGGACATGTTCCCCGGGCAAATACGAGGGATGATGTCTCAGGTGGATGGAGAAAAAAATCTGAAAAGAGTGGAAGCTATAATCAACTCTATGACTCGTGAAGAGCGGGAGAACCCTTCTCTCATTGGTGCCAGTCGCAAAAGGAGGATTGCTCAAGGTAGTGGTACCACAGTACAAGAGGTAAATAAATTACTCAAGCAATTTGAAGATTTTCGTAAGCTATGGAAACAAATGAAGAAAGGCCGCCCTCTTCCTTCTTCTAAGGGGAGAGGATTTTTTGGCTTAGGAAGATAGAGACGAAAGGAGAAGAATAGAAAATGGCGGTGAAATTGAGATTGTCTCGAATTGGTCGTAAGCATCTTCCCTATTATCGAATTGTGGCCATTGATTCTCGAAAAGCGAGAGATGGTAGACCGATCGAAATTCTGGGCAATTATTCTCCCCTGGCCGACCCACCTCTGTGGTCTCTACGGACAGAGCGGATAGAATACTGGATTTCTCAGGGAGCGGAAGTGTCCGACAAAGTTAAAGCTCTTCTTAAAGAAGCGAAGAAGCTGGAGGCTCAGACAAAATGAAAGACCTGGTTGAGTTTATAGTTAAAGCACTGGTAGATCATCCTGAAGAAGTGAAGGTTTCTGAAGTAGAAGGAGAGCAGTCGGTAATTTATGAAATCAGGGTAGCTCAGGAAGATATGGGGAAAATCATCGGGAAGCAAGGAAGAATTGCTCGAGCCCTTCGTACCATTGTTAAGGCAGCAGGAGTAAAAAGAGGGAAGAAAACAGCCGTAGAAATTCTGGAGTAGGTAATAATAAAATAAGGTGAAAAAAGTTCTGGTGTGAAAGGTTCTGAAAGCTCAGGGGTTGCGAGGGATGGTGAAAGTGCTTCCTCTCACAGATTTTGAAGAACGCTTTTCTCCTGGAAGTTCTCTGTGGGTAGGGCTACCTGATGAAGGTTACAGACTTATGACTGTTGCAGAAGCAACTGATGAAGGAAGAACCATTTTAGTTCGTTTTCAGGAAGTTTCTTCTCGCCAGTCAGCAGAGGAAATACAGGGTTTCTTCTTAGCTGTGGAAGAAAAAGAATTGAAAGCTCTTCCTTCCAACCATTTTTATTATTTTGAATTGTTAGGTCTTAAGGTGGTGGAAAAAGGAGAATTAAGGGGTGAGGTAGTGGCTATTGTAGAAGGACCCTCTTATGATTATCTGGTGGTGAGAAAAGAGGAAAAAGAATATGACCTTCCTTTTATTCGTGCCTATGTTCAGGAGGTGAATAAAGAGGAGGGCTTTATTGAGGTAGAATGCCCCGGAGGTTTCTGGGATTGAAACTTCGTATCGATGTGGTTACCCTGTTTCCTCAAGCTATAGAGCCTTACCTGAATGCTTCTATTCTGGGTAAGGCGCAGGAAAAGGGAATAGTGAAAATAAAAGTTCATAATTTACGCAGCTTCACTTTGGATCGCTATAAGACGGTAGACGATTACCCTTTTGGTGGTGGACCGGGAATGGTGCTCAAACCTGAACCTCTGTGGCGGGCAGTGAAATTTATTGAGAGTTATACTGTCAGCACTCCGCGAGTGATTTTGACCAGTCCTCAGGGGTCTTTGTTTTCTCAGGAAAAAGCCCGGGAGCTGGCTCAAGAAGAACACCTCCTTTTCCTTTGTGGCCGCTACCAGGGGGTGGATGAGCGAGTGATAACCTTAACCGGAGCGGAGGAAATCTCCATTGGAGATTATATCCTCTCTGGAGGAGAGCTGGCCGCTCTGGTGATGATTGAGGCTACAGTTCGTCTCATTCCCGGAGTTCTGGGTGATGAAGAATCTATAAAGGCCGATTCTTTTTATAAGGAAGGACTGGGTCCTCCTCAATTCACTCGTCCCCGAGTTTTTCAAGGATTAGAAGTACCGGAAGTTTTATTGTCCGGGAATCACGCTCTTATTGAAGAGTGGAGAAAGAAAAAAGCAGAAGAGAAAACTGCCCGGATACGACCGGAACTTCTGCCAGTTGCTAAGGATAAAAAGGAATGATATATTATAGAAGATTTCCCTCAGGAGGAGGTTCAAATGGATAAAGCAAGAGTTTTACGAGCAGTAGAAAGTAGCTATATTAAAGAAGTTCCTGATGTGCGCCCAGGAGACACAGTGCGATTAACCCTTAAGATTGTAGAAGGTGGTAAAGAAAGGTTTCAAAAATTTGAGGGTTTAGTAATTGGAGTGCGAGGTTCGGGAATAAACCGTAGTATTACAGTGAGGAAGATTTCCTTTGGAGTGGGAGTAGAGCGTATTTTTCCTCTCCATTCTCCTTCTATAGAAAAAATTGAGATTCTGCGTCGAGGCAAGGTAAGAAGGGCTAAACTCTATTACTTAAGAGGCAGGAGTCGCAAGGAGTCCAGGATTGCAGAGAAGCGAGAAGCTTAAAGAGGAAAACGGAGAACCCAAAAAGAAAAGTGTCTGGCGAGAATTGATAGAAACTATCCTCTGGGCCCTTGTTATAGCGCTTTTAATACGCTATTTTGTGATAGAGGGATACTATATTCCCAGTGGCTCTATGGAGCCTACTTTGGTTCCTGGAGAGCGGGTTCTGGTGGCCAAGTTTATTTATCATTTTACCGAACCCCAAAGGGGAGATATTATAGTTTTTCGCTATCCTCTCGATTCTCGCAAAAATCTCATAAAAAGAATTGTGGGTTTGCCCGGAGAGACGATTAAAATTGAAAATGGCCTCGTGTATATAAACGGGGTTCCTCTGGAAGGAGAACTTTTTGCTCGTCCCTACTATGACGCAGGTTACTACGGTCAAGGAGAGAAAGTGATTCCTGAAGATTCTTACTTTGTTTTAGGTGATAACAGTAGTAATAGCGATGATAGCCGGTTCTGGGGATATGTCCCTCGTAAGAATATTTTAGGGCGAGCTTTTCTGGTTTACTGGCCGCCTCAGCGAATTAAAATATTGAGATGATAGAAGAGTTTCTCTGGGAGAGAGGGTATTCTTCTATTGGAGGAGTGGATGAAGCAGGAAGAGGCCCTTTGGCCGGGCCTCTTGTAGCTGCTTGTGTGGTTTTGCCTCGCTATTGTTATCTCCCGGGGGTGAGAGATTCCAAGTCTCTTTCTCCTTCTCAAAGGGAAAAGCTGTATCGAGAAATATGCTCTTCCTCCCTGGCTATAGGGATAGGGATGGTGGGGGAAAGATTTATCGATGCAGCAGGCATAGAAAAAGCCAACGTTTTTGTTTTTCAAGAAGCCATCTATCGGGCTTCTTCTTCTCGTTTTCCTGAATTTTTGATTTTAGACTGGGTTAAAGTCCCCTTTCTTCAGACTCCTTCTTTGTCTCTACCTCAAGCAGAAAGCAAAAGTTTGGCTGTGGCAGCAGCTTCTGTGGTGGCTAAAGTGTTCAGGGATGAAATTATGGAAAACTTTTATCAGCCTCTTTTTCCCCATTACAGTTTTTCTCAACACAAAGGATATGGTACCTCTCTCCATCGAAGAGAAATTGAGGAATGGGGTCTTGAAGATTGCCATCGCTTGAGCTTCTGTCGGAAATATGAAAAACAGAGACAAGGGTAAAAAGGGAGAGTTGATAGCCCAGAAATGGGTAAAGAGCAAGCTGCGTCTCGAGATTTTGGAGACTAATTTCCGTTCTCCCTGGGGAGAAATAGATATAATTGCTCGTGACCGTGATACCTGGGTGTTTATAGAAGTAAAAACGAGAGAGAGCCTAAAGGCTGGACTTCCAGAAGAGGCAGTCACCCGGGAAAAACAAAATAAAATCCGTCGCTCTGCTCTTTTTTATTTGCAAAAGAAAGGTTATAACCCGGAGGACGTTTTTTTTCGTTTTGATGTTTTAGCTATCCGAAAAGAAAAAGGTAAGTTGCAATTTTTTTATTATCCTGGATCTTTTTAGAGGGGGGTGTAATTTTGTTAGCCAGAGTCTTGAGTGCCACGGTCTGGGGAGTGGATGCTCGATTGGTGGAAGTAGAGGTGGATGTTGCTTCAGGTCTTCCCACTTTTCAGATAGTAGGTCTTCCCGACACTGCAGTACAGGAAGCCAGAGAAAGAGTGCGCAGTGCGATCAAAAATAGCGGTTTTTTCTTTCCTGGCGGTAGAGTAACGGTTAATTTAGCCCCTGCTTCTTTAAAAAAGAGTGGAAGTGAATTTGACCTTCCCATTGCTCTGGGGGTGCTGGCTGCTACTGGACAGATGAAGTTCACCTCTTCTTCGGTGGTGGCCATGGGAGAATTATCTCTTTCCGGGGAGATAAAACCGATAAATGGTGCTCTTCCCGTAGCTCATTTCCTTTCTTTGAGTGGTAAGAATTACCGATTGTTTTTAGCTCGAGAAAATACCAAAGAAGGGGCATTGGTGGAAAACTTAGAAGTTTATGGTTTTCGCCACCTTAACGAAGTTTGTGATTTTTTGCAGGGCAAAATAGATTTATCGCCTGTCACTTTAGACCGGGAAAGTCTTTTTTCTTTGGAGGGAGTGGGAGAAGACTTAGAAGCAGTAAAAGGACAGAGAGGAGGGAAAAGAGCTTTAGAGATTGCCGCTGCTGGAGGACATCATCTTTTATTAATCGGTCCTCCTGGTTCGGGTAAAACCATGTTGGCCCGGAGATTGCCTTCTTTGTTTCCTCCTTTATCTTTAGATGAGGCAATTGAGGTAACCAAAATTCACAGTGTAGCTGGTCTTCTTTCTGAGAAGCGGCCCTTGATTTCTCAGCGTCCTTTTCGTGCTCCTCATCATACCATCTCCGATGTGGCTTTGATTGGAGGAGGGCAATGGCCTCGCCCTGGAGAGGTGAGTCTGGCTCACCATGGGGTTCTGTTTTTAGATGAGGCTCTGGAATTTCGACGCAACGTTTTAGAAGCCTTACGAGAGCCTTTAGAAGTAGGAAAAATAACAGTAGCCCGTGCTTCTACCACTATTACTTATCCTGCTTCCTTCACTCTGGCACTGGCTTGTAACCCCTGTCCTTGTGGATACTTAGGAGATACTAAAAAAACCTGTACCTGTTCTTATCGGCAGATTGCGAGATACCGGGCTAAATTATCAGGCCCTCTCCTGGACCGCATTGATTTACAGGTGGAGATACCTCGTTTAGATTTTTCTGAAATTGCTTCAGAAAAAAAAGAAGAAAGTTCTCAAGAAGTGAGAGAAAGAGTAAAAAGAGCTCGAGAAATCCAGGCTGAGCGTTTCCGGGGAGAGAAAATCCGTCTCAATGGCCAGATGAGTGCTCGCTACCTCCGGCGTTTCTCATCTCTGGGGGGTGAAGCCAAAAAACTTCTCGAGGCTTCTATGGAATCTTTAGCTTTGAGTGCCCGTGCTTATCACCGGATTCTCAAGGTAGCAAGAACCATTGCTGATCTGGAGCAGTCGGAGACTATTCGGGTAGAGCATGTGGCAGAAGCTATTCATTATCGTTCTTTAGATCGGAAGTATGAGGAGTTTTGAGGTGGAGGACAGGAATTTCTGGATAGCTTTTAACCACGTGATGGGAATTGGTCCTATTCGTTTCCAGAAATTATTAAATGTTTTTGGCGATGCTAAAACTGCCTGGAGGGCGGGAGTGAAAGAGTTAAGCGAGATAATTGGTCCTGGTATGGCTCAAAAAGTGGAGGAAGAGAGAAAAAAAATCGAGCCGGAAAAGTTGAGAGAAAGAATTGAAAGTAAAAATTTTAAGGTTCTCACCCTGAGAGATGATTTTTATCCTTCTCTTCTTCGTAACATTTCTAATCCCCCTTTTTTGCTTTATATGTGGGGTGACTTCGATTTTAACCAGCTTGACCTTTTTATTTCTATAGTAGGCACTCGCAGGCCTACTCCTTATGGAAGGAAGATAGCCAGAATTTTAGCTTCTGAATTGGCTAAAGATAAATGGGTGATAGTGAGCGGGTTAGCTCTGGGTATTGATGGGGAAGCTCACAGTAGCGTGGTAAGAGAGGGAGGGATTACCGTAGGGGTTTTAGGAAGTGGTTTGGAGGTTATTTATCCTTCTTCTCACCGGCGATTGGCTGAGGAAATAGTGGATGGAGGAGGCGCCATAATTAGCGAGTATCCTCCTCTGTGCCCTCCCCGCCCGGAGAACTTTCCTCCTCGTAATCGAATTATCAGTGGCTTAACTCAAGGAGTGGTGGTGGTAGAAGCTCCAAAGCGCAGCGGTGCTCTGATTACGGCGGATTTTGCTCTGGAACAGGGGAGAGAGGTGATGGCGGTTCCCGGTTCTATTTTTTCTCCGCAAAGTGAAGGGGCCAATAATCTCATTGCTCAGGGAGCAAAGCTGATACAGAATAAGGAGGATATTTTAGAAGCTTTAGGTTTTTCTTCCGGAAAGGCAAAAAAGTCTTATGGAGAGGACTCGCCGCTTTCTGGAGAAAAGGGGGAGCTATTTTCTTTTATTGATTCTTCCGGGGTGTTTAAAGAAGAGCTGCTTCAGCTTACCGGCTGGGAAGAGGGTAAATTTTTCCGTGTTTTACTTTCTCTGGAATTACAAGGATTGGTGCAGGAGTCACCAGGAGGAAAAATTTTCCGGTTGTAAGTGAGCCAACTATATAAATAATCGGGAGAGCCATAAGTTTTCGCTTCGTAACTATTTTTAATTCTCTTTTACACTTTGCCGTTTCGGGTGTCAATTGCGACTCCCTCCTTTGCTTGTGTGCCAACTCTGCTTTTTCTCCCCTCGGAAGGAGCTTTTCCTTCTTTTCTTCTTCCCCTTGTGGGAGTGCCCGGGTCACCTGCGAGATCAATGATTGGACAGGGTGGGTAAGGGAGGGGGAAAAAGAAAGGGATTTATAAGGGGGCGAATCCCCTTATAACCGATAGAGGTATTCAGAGGGATGGATGAGGAGTGATAGGGAAAAAGCAATAGGGGATACCATCTTGTGTCTCTGTTTCAGGAAAAACAAAATATCATCTTTTTTCAATAACTTGTTTATGATATGCTAAATTAAATTCTATTAATAGGAGGAAAAGGCAATGAAGATAGGAGTATTTTTGGTACTTTTCCAAAATGAGCCTCTGGAGAAAGCTCTTGATTATGTTAAAGGGATAGGAGCAGAAGCGGTGGAGATTGGCACCGGAGGATATCCAGGTAATGCTCACTTAAACCCGGAAGAGTTTCTTGCTAAAGAAGATAATATAAAAAGACTTAAAGAAGCAGTAGCTTCCCGGGGGTTGGAAATCAGTGGTCTGAGCTGTCATGGTAACCCGGTTCATCCCAATAAAGAAATAGCTGAAAAGCATCACCGGGATTTTGAAAACACAGTTCTTTTAGCTGAAAAACTGGGAGTAAAAAACGTGATTACTTTCTCCGGTTGCCCGGGTGATTCAGAGAATTCTAGATACCCTAACTGGGTTACCTGCCCCTGGCCCAATGATTTTTTAGAAGTAGTTAATTGGCAATGGGAGGAGAAGCTGATTCCTTACTGGAAAAAAGCTGGTCAATTTGCTCGAGATCACGGGGTTCGGGTGGCTTTTGAGATGCACCCTGGTTTTTGTGTGTACAATCCCGAGACTTTATTAAAAATCCGTAGCGCGGTTGGAGATGTAATCGGGGCTAATTTTGATCCCAGCCATCTTTTCTGGCAGGGGATGGACCCTCTTTTAGCCCTGAGAGCTCTGGAAGGTGCAGTTTACCATGTTCACGCTAAAGATACTAAAATTGATCCCAAAAATAGCCCGGTAAATGGAAACCTGGACACTAAACCCTACACTCAAGAGAGTCAGAGGTCCTGGATATTCCGAACCATTGGCTATGGGCATGATCTGGGTTTCTGGAAAGATTTTGTGAGCACTTTGCGTCTCATCGGCTATGATGAAGTTTTGTCTATTGAGCACGAAGATTCTCTTATGTCGGGGAGGGAAGGTTTTGAAAAAGCAGTGGCTCTTTTGAAAGAAGTAGTGATTAAAGAAAAAACTGGGGAAGCCTGGTGGGTGTAGTTTTTTTTGAGAGTGCCTGTTCATTTTTACGAATTTAGGGAGTTAAAAATTAGTCATAAATATTAAGAGAGCTTATGATGAAACAGATGAAGGCGATGGTTTTAGAATATTGGTAGATAGATTTTGCCCTCGAGGTTTAAGGTAGGGAAGAGCAAATATTGATCTATGGTTGAAAGATATTACCCCAAGCGAAGAAGTGATAAAGTGGTTTTCTCGTGATCCGCCAAAGCGGAATGAATTTAAACAAAAATATTTTCAGGAGTTAGACCACAAAAAAGAGCTGGTTTCGCTTATCATTCAGAAAGCAATGGAAGAAAAATTTATCCTTTCATATGGAGAAAGGAAGAAAAATTTAATAACGGAATAGTTTTAAAAAAGTATATCGAAACTACAATGGGATGAGGTTTAAAGATGACAGTGATAGTTGGTTCTTCTGTGAGGAAAAGATTAGATAGTAATAGGAGGTAAAATATGTCTAAATCTAAAGAGGAGCTCTACCAGGAACGCTTGAAGAGGTATACAAAAGCGATGAAGAATGAGAAGCCAGACAGGATTCCCATTCGCCCTTTTGTAGCCGAGTTTACCGCTCTTTATGCTGGCTACACCTGTCAAGAAGTGACCCACGACTATGAGAAAGCTTTTTTGGCGGTAAGAAAATGTGCTGCTGATTTTGATTGGGATGCAATAGTGGGTAATATGGTATATGTGTGGACTGGTTTAACTCAAGCTATCAATCTTACTTACTATGCTGTGCCAGGTATCGATATTCCCCCCGATGTGGGTTTTCAGTACCGGGAACCTCCAGAGGAGGAAGCTTTTATGAAGAGTGAGGAATATGATGATCTGATTAAAGACCCTACTGGTTATCTTTTCAATATCTGGCTTCCCCGAGTTTCCCGGGATATTGTTCCTCCAAAAGAGTCAGCCACTTTTCGTCATAACCTGGCTTTGTTGAAAGGAGGGATGGCTATGATGCAGTACTTCGATGCTCTGGGGAGGCAAAACCAGCTTTTGCGAGAGGAAACCGGAACGGTTTCTGCTATCTCTGGAATCTTAAAAGCTCCCCTTGATATCTTAGCTGATAAATTACGGGGGTATTATGGTCTGGCTCGAGACTTGATGGAGCGTCCTGATAAAGTATTAGCCGCTTGCGAAGCTTTAATGCCTCATCTTCTCCAGGTGGCTCTTTCTGGAGCAGACCCGGAAAAGAATGTTCCGGTGGCTATGTGGATGCATCGTACCTCTGTTCCTTTTATCAGTCCTCAGCATTTTCAAGACATCTACTGGCCTACCACTAAACCTATTTTAGAAGAACTGTGGAACAACGGCCATCAGACTCTCCTTTATGCTGAAGGCAATTGGGACTTTCATCTCTCTACTTTTCGAGAGTTGCCGGCAGGGAGTGTTGTCTTCCATGTGGATAGGAGCGATATATTTGAAGCCCATCGGGTTTTGGGGGATAAATTCTGTATAAGCGGGGGCATACCTAATACCCTTTTATCAATAGGAGCACCCGAAGAAGTTCGGGATTATTGCAAAAAAGTGATTGACGGAGTAGCTCGAGATGGTGGATACGTTATGGATGCCAGTGCTATCGTCCAGAATGATGCTCGAGTGGAGAATGTTAAAGCACTGACTGATTTTACCCGAGAATATGGTCAATATTAGGAGGATAAAATGGAAGAGATGAAGAGAAATCCGGGAGTTTGTATTCCCTGGGAGGAAAAAGTTAAGGAATTGCCCCCTATAAGTGGGGATAAAGAATTAGCGCGCCGTGTTTGGGAGGAAGTTGATTTCCTGGGTTACCTATTTATCTGGCACTGTTTGGTCTCTTTTTAGGGAGATTTTTCCAGAATAATTCCTTGATATTTGTCTAAAATTTCCTCTCTCCAGGATAGGAATTTTTCCTCAATTTCTCTCTGGAGCACCGAGTTCTTTCCTCCTTCTTCGAGAAAGGTGAGGAGGAGCTCTTTAATCTCTCTGGCTTTTCGGTCGGGAGGAGAAAGCTTTTCTACCTCAAGTGGTGAGGGAGGAAACCCTAATTCTATCTTTAGGAGTATTTTTTGTGCTTCATTGTGGAAAGTCACAATTTTGTCTATAGATGCTTTCCCTGAAGCCAGATTGGGAACAAAAAAAGTCAACATGGCAAAAACTACAAAGGCAATGGTTACCCAGTAGAGTACTTCTTCTAAAGTTCTTTTCCACCGAATCCAGGAAGTGCCAGGACTTACTATCCACCCGAGAAGCATGCCACTGAGCACTCCTCCTAGGTGAGCGGCATTATCTATAGCAGGAGAAAATGCGCCAATGAGGAGGTTTATCAGGATGAAAGGCAGGAGATTCATTCCTACCTGGTGAAGGGAAGTATGGCGATATTTCAGGCCACTGGCAAAAATTGCCCCTGCTAAGCCGAATATGGCACCACTTGCTCCTACTCCTATCTGGGAGTAATTCAGTAAATAAGATAAGATGCTACCACTCAGTCCTGAGACGATGTAGATGCCAAAGAACTTGCGATATCCATATATTTCTTCTGCCATACGTCCTAAATAATAGAGCGCATATAAATTGAAAAATAAGTGCCACAGATTTCCGTGGAGGAAAATACAGATAAGAAGTCTCTGCCACTCCCCATTAGCAATAAGGGGGCCGAATTTAGCTCCCCAGCGTAGTAAATTGCTCAAGGTAAAGCCACCGCTAAAAATGGTGGCTAAGAAAAATATAATGTTAGAGGCAATCAGATAATTGACCATTAATTAAGCTTGAGCAGCCGCTCTAAAAACTTCTTCTATTTCTTTTCTCATTTTCTCATCGCTCTTTACGTAATTATTGATTTCACTGCTTAGTTTAACCAGCAGGTATAACCAGTAAATAGATAAAGTGATGACACTTAAAATTATAAAAGTTATTATGTTGCGTGAGGGAATGCGATAAACCTCGCCGGAGAGAGACACTCCTTTTTCCTCTTTTAAATAATGGTAAACTTTGTTTTTAAGGTTGGACACTTTACTTGTAGATTTGAAAATATTGTTTATATAAAAAGATAGAAATATAAATCCCAGCAGGCTGAACAGGAGGGCATACCAACCGGTAAAGAGACTGATGATATACATTGCTAAGTACACCCAATAAGGCCAAGTTGGTATAGTGAATTCTTCCATTCGATTGGCAAAAAATCCTATTTCTCCTCGCAGAGGATCCTCTATGCGCTCTTTTAAGTAGAGAAACATCTGCTGGGTATTACTTAAATTCTGGTTAATTACTGCTGACCACTGATATAGGACTATGGCCTGGAGGATGAGTCCAATAAGGCCAAAGAGAGCAACTACCCCCCAGGAGGCAAGAGCTCCTGTTAACTCTCCCGCAGCAAACATAAATCTGCCTGCTACTCCCAGTATAATAGAAATAACCACGAAAATCACTGCTAATACTGCTGCTACCATATTTACCTGTTCTTCTTCTAAAAATTGGGATATCATTATAATAACCCTCCTTTTACTTTATTTCTTTCATTTTAACATTTATTTTTGTACAATACGAAAATTTTTCTTTAAAAATGATCTGCTTTTTGAAAAATATCAGTTCTGAACAAAGTTAGGTTCATTAATTATATAATTGTGCAAGCTTGAAGAGCCAGGCTTAGAAACTTCACGGTTAGAACAAAATTGCTCCTCAAAACTCAAATGGAGGGATTTTGAAATGGTTCACTCTGGGTGGGAGTTTTTGTCTGATTGTTTTATGATAGAACACTCAGTAGTTTGCTTAAGTTCAGGAAAAACTGTAAACAGAGAGGATTAAACAACCTACCTTAAAATCTCTTTTTGTTTTGACATCAGGGCCACCTTAAGGCTTATAAAACTCCTTTCTCAAAAACTGTATGGCTATGTGATGGTGCAGGAGAAAGAGTCGAGTACAAGGGAGGAAGGTTACCACACTTTTTTAGTGGTCATAAAAGTAGGGGGGTTTTCAAACATCCCCAGGTGTTTTACCCCAGAGCTGTGCCCATGCCAATTATAGCAAATGCAGTGATGATGGTGTCAAGATTTTTAAGGTTCTCTATCGAAAGAGATGGGAAGGTTTGTAAGGATTATACTTCCTCTCTCCAGGCCAGCTTTGACTACTCTGGGAATTTTTACTCAATGTATGGAATAACTATCGTTATCCTCTGGTGTTCATTAATAGCCCGGGCAAGAGAACACTTACTCTGGGAATAACTTTGTTCAGGGGAGA
>NZ_JAAYFP010000111.1:0-2380 GCF_012728195.1 Candidatus Sordicultor fermentans | reverse complement strand
TTCCTTTAACCGACTGGCTCTTCCTCCCCGGGGATTATTTTTGATACAGGTTTGCT
The DNA here is from genome assembly GCF_012728195.1 of Candidatus Sordicultor fermentans. Lineage (NCBI taxonomy): Bacteria > Pseudomonadati > Atribacterota > Atribacteria > Atribacterales > Candidatus Caldatribacteriaceae > Candidatus Sordicultor > Candidatus Sordicultor fermentans. Next base: position 2,324 of record NZ_JAAYFP010000111.1, on the reverse strand, counting down.
ACCCCCCGGATTTTAATCCCTATCAAAATCTGGAGCTGGTAGATGAGGGCTGGATAGTACCACTCTGGCAGGAAAAGAAGAGTATATAACTCTGAAGATAAGTGAGCAAGGAACTACCAAATAAAGACCATAATGGATAGCTTCCTTATTTTTTGAGAATTTCTGCCCAAACGAGGTGGAACTCGAGTCGAAAAAAACTTTCTAAAAACTCCCTAAAGCTTTTAAAAAATCTGCCGATATATTATAATAGTATTCGGTCAGTATGGTTTGTTATCTTAATATTTTCAAGGGCAAACTCTCCGAAAGGAGAGGGCGCAAAGCCGCGAGCCTAAAGCAGACCTTGCTAAGGCAGTCGGGTTGCCGGATCTCAGTGATTGAGATTCGTTAAGCAATAAGCTTTTAGCGCGTCACTCTCGACATTCCTTCGGAGAAAGCCCTGGAGGAGGTACGAGAGATGAGGCGCAAGTCTTTCTTTCTTCTTACCATCTTCGGGCTTATCCTGGTTATTCTTGTTGCGGGGTGCAGTAATTCTATAAATACTCCGGAGACCAATTTTGGTATTTCCTCGGCGCCCACCAGCAGCGAGATACGGGATAAGTTTATCGAGTTTTCTGATAGCAGAATCGTACTTGACGTGCCTTTCCTCCCCCAGGTTCCACCTGGTGACTGGGTAAACACCCGCAATTGTGGGCCTGCCTGTGCGGTGATGATGCGAGCTTACTATTTCAACATTCAACCCTCCCCCGACCATATCATTCAAGCGGATAACTGGCTTAATGCTCACTTTGGACTTCCGGTCAACGGTTATAACGGTGACTGGACTAATATTTTTCAGGTTCGTGCCTGGTTAGATAGCGAAGGAGTGCCAACTAAAGTGGGGATGGGAAATCTGGAGCAGGCTCGAGCTATGCTTTCTGAGGGGAAGCCTTTTCTGGTAGCAGTTTATTCTAACATGAACCCCAACGGGGGAGCAAAACATGCCATGTTAGTAGTTGGCATTGACTCTGATAATATCTATGTCAACGACCCAGGTAAAATTACAGGAGCTAATAATTCTTATCCCCTTTCTCAGTTTCTCTCTGCCTGGAGTGCTCAAGGGAACTGGTACTTGGCCTTGAACTAAAAGTAAGCTTCCTCTGATTGTTAGAAAAAGAGGCTAACGAGAGGGCAATGCCTCTTGTTGCTGGAGCTATCATCTTCTCCTCATACATTTCTCTCTTCCTTTTTTGGGGGATTCCCCCTTTATTCTTTCTCCTCGGGGGGGAGCGCAGGCTGTTCTTTTTTTGGTTTTCCCGCTAGTGGTCTTTACTTTTTAGGTTTTTGTTTTGTAATCTTGCGCCGCAGGCGCTGGGATATTTCCCCCTATAGTTTATTAAAATAGGAAGAGTAGCTACCAAAATAGGAATATTTACCTATAGGATTCCTCCTTTTCAGGGATTATTCTTTTTGCAGTAAGGAGAATTAAATCCTTAAAAGGGAGGCAATAATTATGAATCGCAAGAATCTTTTATTACTGGCGGTAATTATCGCTGGTACTCTTGCTATAATGGCCGGTTGTACATCTCCCCAGTTTGGTGCTCCAGGAACAACCGGTGCTGCAATAACTGGCCGGGTGGCAACTCCAGAGAGCTGTTTTAGCGATGCCTGTGATAACCCATTCATAACCGAGGGTAAACCTCTTCCCGGAGCTATGGCTCTCTTTTACGGGGGAGATAGCGGTAAGCTCAAAATCGAAGGTGAAACTGGGTGTGACGGTGCTTTTGAGGTAAATACAACTGGAGAAGGAAGCTATGTTCTTTATGTAGTAAGGGAATATCCAGAAGGCTCCGGTAACTATGTGGTGGTTAAAAAAGGCATCAATAACCCCAGAGGTGATATTGGTGAAGCTAACGCCTATACCACGTCTCAGGTAATTATCTGGGAACGCGCCAACTTCCTTTATGGAGAAGACTTCACTCCTTTTAATGCTTCCTGGTATGCTCAATATGATTGGAAGTGGAGTTTTGCCCCCGCTAAATTAGTTCTTCCGGTGAGTGAAATTCCTAATCTCGAGCCTTCTACGCAGCTTTATAATGCAGTGGAGGAGGCTCTATCTGAATGTCGTGACCCGCAAGAAGACAATAGGGTAATACATTTTGCTGACCAAATCGCTGACGCTACATTCGGCGCTCCCGCAGGTGGTGGAGCTGCAGGAGGCGGAGGTGGCGGTGGTGGAGGAGGAACGGTTGTTACTACCTATACTCTCACTATGGCAGTGGATCCTGAAGGAGGAGGTAGTACCGATCCTACAGTAGGTGAGCATACCTATAATGAGGGTACAGTTG
>NZ_JAAYFP010000013.1:0-2285 GCF_012728195.1 Candidatus Sordicultor fermentans | reverse complement strand
CGATTAAGGAGTCTTTCTTCTTCCATTTAGATCGCCTCCTATAGAAATATACCCTCCTTGCGCTAGCGAGCTAACGGGATGTAAATTGAGCAGATTAAAAGATTTCCATGTCTTCTATAGCCCCACCATTAGAATCTCTAACAACACTGTTGATATTTACCAGCTCAGTTCCTGCTTTATTTTATCACAATCCACTCAACCATGGCATATATTGCTTTTCTCTATTATTTTCCTTACCCATCCCCTGAGTGTTTCTGACTATAATGGGGGACTCGCCCCCCTTGTCAACCCCCAAAAGAGAAAAACATGAAGACAAAAGAGAAAGATCAAAAATAACACGGAGGAAAAAGCCTCCGTGTCCGTCACCCCGGCGACTTTCGAGCCGTTTTTAGCCTACCCCTAAATGCCTCTACGAGGGGTCCAGAAGTATTAAAACCAAGGATAAAAGACTAAAAAAAGAGCCAAACTCACCATTGACGACCATCAGACTTCAGGATAAGATTAAAGGGGAAATATTTTAACGTTTAGGAGGTATTATGAAAAGTATAAATTTTGTTCTCTGGCAAGAAGGTCGTTACTACGTAGCCCAGTGTTTAAATGTTGATGTTTCTTCTTTTGGCGAAACCATTGAAGAGGCCATAGATAACCTCAAAGAGGCAGTAGAGCTCTATTTGGAGGATAAAAGTTTTACTTTGCCTGAAATCGAGAAAGTAATGATTGGCAGAGAAGAAATTGATGCCTAAACTCTATTCCTCTTGGGAAATAGAAGTTGGGTTGCAAAAGCTTGGTTTTTCTTTTATTTCTCAGAAAGGTTCACATGGAAAATTCAAAAATTCCGCAGAGAGAGTAGTTATCCTTCCTATGCACAAACGGGAAATTCCCACTGGAACTTTTAAAAGCATATTGAGGCAAATGGGTATAACTCAGGAAGATTTTGAAAAATTGCTTGGAGGGGAATATTAACCCAACTTGTAGCTTTTCCCATCCGTCATTTCACGTAGTTACTAAGGGTGGTGTCTCAAAGCCAGCATCGATCATTAATCAAATCGTAATTTGCAAGTCTCTTTAAACTCTCCACTCAATGGCCCAGAAATAATTGTTTCAAAATTCTCAGAAAACCAGCTGAGTTTCTTAAGAATCCTTCGCCCTACTTGCTTTTCGATTATCTTGAGATCCCTTACCGCTTCTTCCGTCCATTCAATCCTGGCCAAATTCCTCTAATACCTCTTTATGGGAAATTCTCCCGGATGGCTTCTTCAGACGTTTCGCTAATTTCTTCTTGAACTCATCTGTTAATTCTATCCTATAAGCAGCAATAATGGGGGCTTTTCGCCCCCCCTATAACCCCCCAGAAAAAAACAAAGAAAAAGCAAAAACTTGGATTCCCGATTAAAGATTTCGGGAATGACGGCGGGGGAGGATTCCCTGAATGTTTATACGAGGGGTCTATAAGCAGTCTGTCTTTTTTTCACACTACCATATTGTTTTAACCATGTTAGAGCTCTGTATATCTGCGTCTTTCGTAATTACCTTTGCCTCAAGTAATTTAGCTGTTGCCACTATAATTTTATCATGTAACTCAGAGATACCTTTTATCTCTTTCAGTGTTTTTAATACATTAACATCAAGAGGATAGATTTCAAAGTTACTACCTTTCTCTATCTCATCTAATAGTTCCTCATAATTAACGCTAATGCGCTTCTTTTCTATAATATCAATTATCTCTGCAAGGACAATTGTAGGGATAAATATTATGCTTTTTCCCGACAACGAATTTCTAAATACTTCAAGAGCCTTTTGCCCTAATTTTTTGCTTCCGGTGAAGTACCACACCAGAGAATGGGTATCAGCTACAAAGAATGACACTTTAAAATCCTACAGGTCATTATAGTCTTGAGGGAAAAGAGATTTTTTAGAAGCTTTAATATCTTCTTCTGTAACTTCAATCCCTCCCCAAATACCTTCTAATGAAATTGGTTCTCCAGCCTTTTTTATCCTTCCTAATTTTAATAACATTAATTTTATCTCCCCAATCTCGTGTTCTAATTTTTTCACTTTATCATAAAGCTGGACATCCATATCTATTTCCTTAAGCATTTTCACACCTCAAAACTCCCCATTTTACGTTTATATTTTACCACATAAAAGAAAAAGCAAAAACTTGGATTCCCGATAAAAGCGCTCAGGCATGACGGCGGGAGGGAAACCCTTCAGAGAATAAAAGAGAGATTGCCACGGGGAGGAATATACGACCCTCGCGATGACGGTTTAGAGAGCTTGCGGGG
>NZ_JAAYFP010000110.1:0-3476 GCF_012728195.1 Candidatus Sordicultor fermentans | reverse complement strand
ATTTTAGACCGGATGAAGTAGCAGATAAATTTCCTTTTGAACTCAGTGGAGGACAAAGACAGAGAGTAATGATAGCCAGAGCTCATCTCATAAAGCCCGAGCTTTTGATAGCTGATGAACCCACTTCTATGATAGATGCTAACTTGAGGTCAGGGATACTGGAGTTATTGTTGGACTTAAGAGATACGGAAGGTACGACAATAATGTTTGTTACTCATGATTTAGGTCTGGCGTACTATGTGAGCGAAAGATTATTGATTATGCATGAAGGAAAAATTGTAGAAGAAGGAGAGGCTGATAAAATAATATCTGAACCTGATCATCCCTATACGAAGCAGCTAATAGCTGACGTTCCTAAATTATCCGAGGAGTGGCTATTAGAATAAGGCGCAGTATATGAGGGAGGAAAGAATGCAGTTACTTCACTTTTGTTCTGATTGTTTCTTGTATTTTTATAATGTAACTGTAAGGATTACATATCCCTTTCTGTGGCAATCCCGGGGGTTCATTGCAAGTCAATCTGCTTGTTTGTGTGGTAATCTATCTTTTAAAATTTATTCAGACTTGTCAAAGGAGAGATTACCGCGTGGCTACGCTTTTTGTAACAACTAAAAAAGAGCTTCTCTCAAAGACAGGAAAAAAGCTTTTGCAAAGACATAAGAGGGATTGAAAAAATAGATTTCATAAGGTCAAGGGTAGGATTTTATTGATTATATAAAAAGGGAGGAATATTCAGTGGCAAAATCATTTCCAGAAGGATTTATATGGGGGGCGGCAACAGCATCATACCAGATCGAGGGATCACCCCTTGCTGATGGTGCAGGGCCATCAATATGGCACAGGTTTTCTCACACCCCCGGCAATATTTTAAACGGAGATACTGGAGATATAGCTGATGACCATTACCGTAGATATCGGGAAGATGTAGCTATAATGAAAGAACTGGGCTTGAAAGGATACCGGTTTTCTATAGCCTGGCCGAGGATTTTTCCTTATGGCAAAGGGAAAATAAATGAAAAGGGGGTGGATTTTTATAGCAGGTTAGTAGACGAACTATTGAATGCTGGCATAACTCCATTTGTTACCCTATACCACTGGGATTTACCTGCAGCTCTCCAGGATTTGGGGGGATGGGCTAATAGAGATATAGCTTGCTGGTATGCAGATTACGCTGATTTTATGTTCCAGAGGTTAGGAGATAGAGTAAAAAACTGGATAACGTTAAATGAGCCCTGGGTAGCCGCTTTTGTGGGTTACTATGAGGGAAGGCATGCTCCGGGTATGAAAGATTTATATGCAGCGTTTTTAGCTACCCATAATCAACTAAGAGCTCACTCTAAAGCAGTTAGAGCATTTAGAGAAGAAACGAGAGGAGGGAAAATTGGCATAACGCTATCTAATAGTTCTCATGACCCGGCCAGTGACTCACAAGAGGATAAGGAAGCTGCCCAATTTTCTCATGAGTGGACCAACTATCCGCTATTTTTACACCCCATATATAAGGGAGATTATCCAGAAAAGATCCGGGAAGTGGCGAAAGAATTTTTACCCTCCCATTACGAAAAAGATATGACAGAAATAAAAGAACCCATAGATTTTGTGGGGATAAATTATTATTCTGGTGACTTAATCCAGGCAGATCCTCAATCTCCACTGGGAGGAAAAGCGGTAGAAAGAGGACTACCTAAAACAGAAATGGGTTGGGAGATATATCCAGAGGGTTTTTATAAGATATTAAAAGGAGTTCAAAGTGAATACGACCCTGCAGAAGTTTTTGTGACAGAAAATGGAGCAGCATTTGAAGACAAAATAGAAAACGGAAAAGTGCATGATGAAAGAAGAATCAACTATTTAAAAGAGCATTTTAGTCAGGCTTTGAGAGCAATAGAAGACGGGGTTAGATTAAAAGGATACTTCGTGTGGTCGCTACTGGATAACTTTGAGTGGGCTTTGGGATACTCGAAGAGGTTTGGAATAGTATACGTGGATTATGAGACTCAAAAAAGGATAATAAAAGACAGCGGTTATTGGTATTCTGAGGTAATAAAAAGTAATTCTATCGAGTAAAGTTATCCTCATCTTGTCTCTTCTGCGCTGCATTGCGAGGGAGAGTTACAAGATTTCTCGGGGTAAAGTCGGTTAGCTCTGTTTAAAATATAGATCTTTCAGAGGATGTCATGGTATTCCTCGCAAAAACTAAAGAAGCAAAGGAGGAGGAGCTATTTAAGGGAACTTAACTTGTACTTTGCCTTTCTCCCGGGAAGAAAAGATTTATATGGAAATCAGGAAGGAGAATCAAAGAGGCTTTACCGGCCTGCCTTTATAGAGGAGGATATAGTTTGTCTTGAGCTTTTGAACAACAAAACAGAAACGAGCAAGGAGGAGAAACAATGGCTAAAATCAAAGTAGGAGTGATTGGAGCAGGTAATATTGGTGTGGTTCATGCTCTTGCCTATAGAGATGTTCCTGAGGCAGAGCTATGGGCTATTGCTGATACCAATTCTGAGCGCCTTTTTGAGGCACAAAAGAGATTAGAAATTCCCAAAGCTTATACTAACTATGAAGACCTTTTAGAAGATCCAGAGATTGAGGCGGTGAGTATATGTTTACCTAATTTTCTCCACCATCGAGCTGCTTGTGCTGCCTTAGAAAGTGGGAAACATGTGCTTTTGGAAAAACCTATGGCTATGAATGCTAAAGAAGCTTATGAGATTGTTGATTGTGCAAAGAAAAACGGCAAAATTCTCATGATTGGTTTTTCCTACAGATTTCGGCCGGAAGTTATAACCCTTAAGTCCTGGGTAGAGGAAGGTCTTCTGGGAGAAGTATATCATGCTCAGTCTGTTATTTTGAGGAGACGGGGTATCCCGGCTATGGGGAGCTGGTTTACTACTAAAGCCAAATCTGGTGGTGGAGCACTGATTGATATAGGAGTTCATTATTTAGACCTGGGGATGTGGCTTATGGGATATCCTGAACCGGTGAGCGTGAGCGGTTTTACTTTTGATAAAATTGCCACTCGCAAGCCTTATATTTATGTGGATATGTGGGGAGAACCTGTGCCTGGTGGGCCTTTTGATGTAGATGAGTATGCTATTAGCCTTGTCCGATTCAAAAATGGGGCTGCTCTGTGGATGGAAAGCAGCTGGGCACTTAACGCTCAGGATGATGATAGGGTTCAGGTTTTTGGGGATAAAGCGGGAGCAAAGATTACCTCACGAGAGGGACTTACTCTCTTTGGAGAATTTGGAGGTAAAATTGCTGATATAAAACCCCAGATTAAACCTCAGTCTCCAGGTGGTATTTATAGAGAAGAAGTTCTTCACTTTTTAGAGTGCATAAGAGAAGGTAAAGAGCCCATGGCTTCTGGTGAACATGGGCTTATTGTTCAAAAGGTAATCGACGCTATTTATGAGTCTGGAAAGCAGCAAGAAGAAATAAAAATAAACTAAAAATCGGAAAGGAGTTTGAGAGAT
>NZ_JAAYFP010000109.1:0-37557 GCF_012728195.1 Candidatus Sordicultor fermentans | reverse complement strand
CCTATAGTATCCCAGATTTTCCAGAAATTCATTCAGCTTTTTAACTTCTCTGTTTCTTTCCTCATTTAGCTCCAGAAGGGACACTTTATATTTATCCCATAGGTTTTCAAAAATCTTTATGATTTCTTTTTTCTCAGTATTTAAGTATCTCGTGAGTTGCTCATTAATGAGGTTATAAAACTTATCCAGAAGAAGTTCTTTGACCTCTTCTTCACTTAACGACTCCCTTTTCCTTTTTGTTTTCTCTTCGAGTCCCTGTTCTTTATCCTTTAATTTTTTTCTTAACTTCTTTAGTTCTCTCTCTTTATCCTCAATTTCTAAAGTTAGTCTTTGCCATTTTGCAGCTTCTTTTACTGCTGACTCGCTCTGGCTCGCTTTCAGGTCTTTTGTGACTTCTCCCAGATACTCCTTAACCTTATTTGCTGTTTTATCACCTTGCTCTTCCTCATCCCAGTCTTCAATCCCTTCTAAGAGGTCATTTAATTCTCCTTCCAGTTCCGCTATTTTGCCCTCCAGTCTCTTGATTTCTTCTATCTCAGCTTCAAAAAACTTCTCTTTAATTCTTTCGTCTTCGATAAGATTTTTGCTCCAGCCCAAAGATTCTACAGTTTTAAAGTCATACCTTAGCTCTTCCCACCAGTTCACAAATATGCCAGATATTTTAAACTCATCAAAAGAACCCAGAGGCAAAAGCCTCTCTTTCAGCCTTTGCATCGCTCTATTTCTGAATCCCCACAAATCGTTATCTCTGTGAAACCCCTCAATTTCAGTTTTTACTTCATTCCACCATTCCTGTAATTCTTTTCTATGCTTTAAGGCTGTGTCTTTTATAGTATCAGCACTTTCAATAATTTCTTTGATTCTACTCTTCTCTGCAATATCCTCTCTAAACTCCAGATATTTTTCGTTTTTTTCCTTCAAGAGAAGATAGAGAGAAAGACCAAACTTTAGAAATTCTTCCCTGTAGAGCTCGACTTCCCTTTTTGGAACACCGGATAAGAGGTGAGCATGGACATCCTCAATTTCAGGATCGGGGGAGTTATCTACGTATCTTCTGATATTCAAATTAAAATCGTTTTCTTCAATTTCTCCAATATCTACGAGCCTTGAATATTTTGAAATCTCCAGCTTCTTATCAAATACTGTCACAATCTTTTCCATATCTTCCGGTCGCAAATAATTTTGATTTCTTCCCTCTCCATATTCTCTATCTGCATTAATGAACAGAATTTTACTTTTTAAATATTCCGGTTTATTTTTGTTGATGACAATTATGCAGGCAGGAATACCTACATTATAGAAGAGCTTGGGAGGCAAACCTATAATGGCTTCAACTAAATCATCTCTCACAATTCCCTCCCTTATAATCTTCTCCTGTCCTCCTCTAAATAACACCCCGTGAGGCATCACGGTTGCCATAATTCCATTATCTTTCAGACTGGCAATCATATGCTGTAAAAACATCAAGTCGCCTTTTTTACCTGTCTCCGGGGTAAAACCGTATTTGAATCTTTCTGGAAACTGCATATTTGCCCGACTATAATTCTGAGAAAAGGGAGGATTGGCCAAAATCCTATCAAAACGCTTTATGTATCCATTCTCCTGGAATTGAGGGTTGGTTAAAGTATCTTCGTTTTCTATGTGTGCATCTAGAATGTCATGAAGAATCATATTCATCTTACATATTGACCAGGTCAGTCCGTTAAGCTCCTGCCCATAGAGGCCTAAATTTTGAGCGTTCTTCCCTTGCTCTTCAACATATTGCCTGGACTCGATAAGAAAACCGCCTGAGCCAACCGTAGGGTCATAAATCGTCATACCTTCCTGAGGTTTAACGATTCTCACCATTAATTTTTTGACATGAGGAGGGGTGTAAAATTCTCCTCCCTTTTTCCCTGCCGAATCAGCAAATTGTTTAAGAAGGTACTCATAAGCAACACCAAGCAAATCTGGAAACTCAAAATCATCATTCGTAAGCCTGTATTTATTGAAGTGATGTATGAGGTCAACGAGTTGCTGATCTTTGAGGCGAGTTTTCCCCTTAACCGCATTAAAATCAATATGCCTTAAAACGCCATCGAGCTCTGGATTTCCATCTTCTATCGCTGCCAACGCCTTATTTAACTGATTACCAACATCTTCTTTTAAGTTAAGAATATTTTTCCATCTGGCTCTTTCGGGAACAAAGAAAGTATCTCCGTAGGAATCAGGGTCTTCTAAGAGCTCATCAATCTGTTCCTTGGAAAGCTCCAGGGATTTATTATATTTTTCCTTCAATTCTTGCCTTTTTACCTCAAATACGTCTGAAACACGTTTTAAAAACAGCATACCAAAAATATATTCTTTATATTCAGAGGCATCCATCTTGCCCCGGAGAATGTCAGCAGCCTGGAAAAGATGAGTTTCTAGCTGTCTTAAGGTTATTCTTCCGTTATTCATAGCGTCATCCTTAAACTTTCAATCCTTTTAAAGCAGATTTGGCTATTTCGCCCAACCCGGTTTAGTTTATATCTTAACTTTTGTAATGCTTCCTCTTCAGGACTTCAGGTTTTTATCAAAAAACCACTCTTTTAGAGTATTCTCCTATAAAAAACTCTCCCTGTAAAGGTAACCTTTTAACTTGAGGACTCTGGAGAGGGATAAAATATAAACTCCTCTGATGGTTCTCTCCTATCTCTTGGGGGAGGAATAAGGGAATGAGGATGAAAAAAAGTATTTTATGGGAGAATTTTCCTCTTCTTCTCGAGAAGGGGAAAGAGAGGAATAACTCTGCTATTCCCAAGATTTTTATCGGTAATCCATCCCGCCCTCATTCCCGAGATTTTTTATCGGGAATCCACCTCTCTCGTCATGCCTGAAATCTTTTATCAGGCATCCAAATGCTTTTAAAACTGTGGACCCCTGATAGAACCATTCAGGGGCAGGCTAAAAACGACTCGAAAGTTGCTGGGGTGACGAACAAAAAGGGATTAATAAGGGGGGATTCTTTCTCCTTTATAATTCTCTATCCTCTTGCGATAAGAGAGGAGTTCTCCATGGTGGTGGATAAGGAGCTCCTTTTAGTAGCGGAAAAAAGCATGAACATTGGGGGAGATTTTTCTCCCCCAATGTTCATGCTTTTAATAGCACTTATAGCTTAACTTCTTCCTCTATTCTCTCCTTGCGGCGAAATTTTATTTCTCCATCTTCTAAATAAACCTCTATAACGTCGCCAGGCTGGAAAGTACCCCGAATCAACTCTCCAGAAAGAGGGCTTTCTATCTCCCGTTGAATCAGACGGCGAAGAGGTCGAGCCCCATAGTCAGGGTCATAACCTGCTTGAGCCAGATAATCTTTTACCTCCGGGGTAAGGACTATATCCATTCCTTGAGCTTGAAGTCGATTTCGCAAACGATTTATCATCAAATCCACGATTTTCTTTATTTCTTCTCTACCTAATGGATCAAATACGATTATTTCATCAATCCTGTTCAAAAATTCCGGTTTAAAATGGTTTCGCACTTCTTCTAAAACTTTCTCTTTAGCCCGGCGCAAAGCCTCTTTATCTTTTTCCGGATCTATCCCCCGGAAGTAAGCACTTCCTAAATTAGAAGTCATAATGATAACTGTATTTGTAAAATCCACCGTTCTTCCCTGGCCATCAGTTAGTCTTCCATCGTCCAGTACCTGCAGCAAGATATTAAAAACATCAGGATGGGCTTTTTCTATCTCATCAAAGAGAATTACCTGATAAGGCCTTCTTCTTACTACTTCGGTTAGTTGCCCTCCCTCTTCATAGCCCACATATCCCGGAGGAGCACCAATCAAGCGGGAGACAGAATGTTTTTCCATATATTCAGACATATCAATACGTAAAATGGCATTCTCATCACCAAACAGAAAATCAGCCAAAGATTTAGCTAACTCGGTTTTGCCCACCCCGGTAGGGCCAAGAAAGAGGAAAGAACCCATAGGCCTTCTTCCTTCAGCAATACCTGCCCTGGAGCGACGAATAGCTTCTGCTACCGCTATAACTGCTTCATCCTGTCCCACTACTCTTTTGTGCAACTCTTCTTCCATGCGTAGCAATCTCTCTTTTTCCTCTTCCACCAATTTAGCCATAGGTATACCCGTCCAGGCAGATACCACCTCAGCGATGTCCTTTTCGCTCACTATTTCACTGAGCTCTCGCTCCCTCATCCATCGTTCTTTTTCTTCTTGATATCTCTTCTGTAGCTCTTCTGCCTCATCTCGCAGAGCAGCAGCCTTTTCATACTCCTGGGCCTGCACTGCTGCCATGCCTTCTTTAGCCAATTTTTGCAGTTCGTCTTCTAAGATTTTTATTTCCGAAGGGATACTCTCTATTTCTATTCTCTTTTTACTGGCCGCTTCATCCATCAAATCTATGGCTTTATCGGGTAAAAATCGTTCAGTAATATATTTACTGGATAGCTCAGAAGCAGCTTCTATAGCCTCATCACTGATTTTCACCCGGTGATGAGCTTCGTATTTGTCACGCAATCCTTTTAGTATCTCTTTGGTCTCTTCTGTAGATGGCTCTCCCACATATACCGGCTGGAAGCGGCGCTCTAAGGCCGGGTCTTTTTCAATGTATTTTCGATACTCATCCAGAGTGGTGGCTCCAATACAGCGCAATTCTCCTCGAGCTAAAGCAGGTTTTAAAATGTTAGCAGCATCAATGGCTCCTTCCGCTGCCCCTGCCCCCACTACGGTATGAAGCTCATCGATGAAAAGAATGATTTTTCCTTCCGACTTCTGGACTTCCTCCAGAACCGCCTTCAATCTCTCCTCAAATTCTCCTCGGAACTTTGCACCGGCCAACAGTGCTCCCATATCCAGAGCAATTAGCTTTTTGCCTTTCAAGCTTTCCGGGACTTCCCCCTTAACGATTTTCTGAGCCAGTCCTTCTACAACAGCAGTTTTACCTACTCCCGGGTCACCAATTAAAACTGGATTATTTTTAGTACGACGGCTTAAAATCTGAATCACTCTTTTAATTTCTTCGTCTCTACCAATAACCGGGTCTAACTTCCCCTCCCGGGCTAACTGAGTTAAGTCTCTACCGTATTTTTCTAAGGCCATATATCTTTCTTCAGCATAAGGGTCATCCACTCTTCTCCTCCCCCTTATTTCCTGTAAAGCTCGATAAATTTTCTCTACATCTAACCCATGGGATTTAAGAATACGGCTGCTCGGCCCGCTTTCCTCTCGAGCCACAGCTATCAGGAGATGTTCTACTCCCACATAAGAATCTTTCAGCCTTTTGGCTTCTTCCTCAGCGTTATCTAAAACTGATTTTGCTCGAGGAGTAATATAGATTTGTATCTCCCCCCCTCCCTGGTAATAAACCTGAGGAAAACGCTGCAAAGCTTCTTCGACCTCTTGAGCTACAATCTGGGGATCAACTTTACATCTTTCCAGAATCTGGCCAGCTAATCCCTCTTTTTGCTTTAAGAGAGCTAAAAGAATATGCTCTACGTCCAGCTGATTATGATGGTGTTCCAATAATATATCTTGAGCTAAAGAGATAACTTCTTTAGCTTTTTCAGTAAATTGTTCAAACCTCATTTTATCTTCCTCCTTCACTCTTTAACTGGAGGTTCAGTATCAATTTTTTTATTTTTTTCTTCTAATTGTTTCTTTATGTCGTCTCTTTCTTTCTGCAACTCTTCTATCTGCTCAGTGAGCTTAAAAATCACTTCTACTCCTGCCAGGTTTATTCCTAAATCTTGGGTAAAAACCTTTATTTTTTTGATTTTCTCCACGTCTTCCAAACTATAAAGCCGAACATTACCCTCGCTACGACGGGGTTTGACTAACCCCCATTTTTCATAATTACGCAAGGTTTGAGGATGCAATTGAGTTATGCTTGCCACCTCTCTAATAAACAGGTATTGATCGGGTTTTTTCTCTTCTTCCATATCATCACCTTAAGTTCTCACCAAATGCTGACGAGGATTCTCCTTGCGCAGGGAAGATAATTCCTCCAATAATTTCTTTTCTTTGTCGGTTAAACCTCGAGGCACTACCACTTTAACTTTCACCAGCTGGTCTCCTCTTCCCTCTCCTTTAGTCCGGGGAAAGCCTAATCCTCGCAGGCGGAAGGTAGTCCCATTTTGAGTTTCAGGAGGAATTTTCATTTTGACCTTACCTTCTAAAGTGGGGACTTCCACCTCTGTACCTAAAGTCGCTTCGTAAATAGTAATTGGCAGTTCTAAAATGACATTATCCCCTTCCCGACGGAAAAAGGGATGGGGTTTTACCCGGACTCTCAAGTACAGGTCTCTTCCTCCCAGTATCTGGGGAATTCTCAACTTCGTACCATCACTTACTCCAGGGGGAATGGTAACATTTACCTTCCGAGATTTCTTTTCTACCCCCCTTCCTCCACACCTCCGACATAGTTTCCCCTCACTATTTCCACCCGTTCCTCCACAACTGGGGCATATTTCTTCATATTCTACTTGTATAATTCGGTCTGTTCCTTTAAAACTTTCCTCAAAAGAAACCTCTACCTCACTCTGTACTTCAGAAGGTGCTTCCCTTCTTACTCCTTCGTCTTGAGTATAAAAACGGGAGCTCCGTTCCCGGGAGGCTCGACGAGTTCCTCCTAATAAATCACCGAATATAGTCTTAAAGAAATCGCTGAAATCTCCAACTTCAAATTCTTCCTCAAAAGTGGTATAAGTGGGCCCTCCCCCATATCTTCTATAAAAATCATTCCAGAACTCGTCAGTATTCTGTCTTCCATAACTACTCCAGGCCGATCCTAACTCATCATATCTTTTCCTTTTTTCCGGATCGCTCAATACTTCATAGGCTTCATTGATCTCTTTAAATTTTTGTTCCGCCTCTTTGTTGCCAGGATTGAGATCTGGATGATACTGACGAGCCAGACGTCGATAGGCTTTTTTTATCTCTTTTTCATCAGCTTCTCGAGAAACTCCCAAAATTTTATAGTAATCTTTGAATTCCAATTTTCATCACCTCTGGGGGTGGGAGTTTTCCACCCCCAGAACTATTTCACCTCTTTTACTCTACCTGAACGTTTACTTTCCTTGGTCTAGCAGCAGAAGATTTAGGTAAATGGATCTCTAAAACTCCATTTTTATAAGTGGCTGATACTTTGTCCACTTCTACAGGTACCCGGAGGAGAAAAGAACGGTTGAATGGGCCAAAAATTCGCTCCTGTCGCAAAAATTTCTCCCCTTCTTCCGGTGCCTTTCTCTCCCCTTTAATGGTTAGCTGGTCTCCTACCACGGTAATATCCACTTCTTTTTCATCTATCCCGGGTAAGTCAACGAACAGCACAAACTCCTCCTCTTCTTCTTTCACATCTACAGGAGGAAGCCAGCTTCCCACGGTAGTTTCTTTCCCCCTACGAGGAAAAGAACTCCCTAAAACACGGTTAATTTCCTCCTGCAGTTCAACTAAATCCCGAAAAGGATCCCAACGATTAATAGCCATTTTATCTTACCTCCTTTGACCTTTCTTGACCTTGCAAAGCAATTATAAAAGAAGCCCATAATTTTGTCAAGAATAGTCAAACACCACCGAAAATCATAAGCCCAGTTCCTCTTTTTTAGTCTGCATGGCAGAAAGAGCGATTTCCAAAAACTCCTCCAGAGAGAGACCTAAACTTTCTATGCTTTTCATTGCTTCTCTGTTAGCCCCTCGAGCAAAACTTTTTTCCGAAAAACGATTAAGAAGAAAAGAAAGGTCTAAACTCTCCAGCTTCTTTTCCGGATGTATGAGGGCACAGGCTACGATAAAACCACTTACCGGATCTACAGCATAAAGAGCTCTCTCCATAGGAGACTCAGGCCTAATACCAGTGGCTTCGGGGTTATGAGCCTGAACTGTTCTGATTACTTCTTCAGGAAGACCTGCTTCTTTGAGTATTTCGGCTCCCCACCTCCCGTGCTCTGCGGGTTCATCTTTAGTTTTTTCATAATCTATATCATGCAAAAGTCCGGCCAAAGCCCACTCTTTTTCGTCTTCTCCCAGACGACGGGCTAAAAACTGCATAACGACCTCACAAGCTATACTGTGTTTCAAAAGATTATGGTTTTTCAAGTGTTCTTTCAGTAAAACCCAGGCTTCTTCTCTTTCCATTTTACTTGCTCAAATAATCCGAAGGATTAAGACATTTACCATTTTTCCTCACTTCAAAGTGAACATGATAGGTAGTAGCGTTTCCCGTCATCCCCACTCGAGCAACAGCGTCTCCCTGGTTTACTTTTTGTCCTTTATTAACCAGATTAACTGAATTATGAGCATACAAAGTTTGCCAGCCATCTTGATGGTCAACTATTACTACTCTACCATATCCATTCATCCACCCGCTAAAAGAAACTACACCACTGCGAGAAGCTTTAATCAGCGTACCTGAAGGAGCTAAAATGTCAATCCCGGAGTGAAGCCTTCCTCCCCGCATACCAAAAGAAGAAGAAACTCGACCAGAAACAGGCCAGAGGAAAGAACTACTGGCCTTTTCATAATTTTGAGGAAGGTGAGAAGGTATGCGAATACTTTGCCCTATTTGCAAAGTGCTTTTCTCATTAAGATTGTTGACTTTCATTAAATCCTGCAGGGAAACTTTATAACGACGGGATATTCCCCATAACGTGTCTCCCGACTGTATCCGATAAACTTCATAGCTTTCTTTTTTCGCTGGAGGAGAAGAAGAAGCAGAAGAAGCAACACGAACCTGGGGAATAGTAAGTTTCATACCAATGGAGAGAATGCTATCAGGAGTGAGATTATTGGCTTTCATAATGGAGTCCATATCCACCCCATAAAGGCGGGATATCAACCACAAGGATTCTCCCTTTTCCACCGTGTGGGTAACATTAGAGGAGGTAACAGTAGTGGTGGTGGTTTCTTTTCTCGAAGAAGATGAAGAGGGCAAAATAATTTTCTGTCCTACTCGAAGGACAGATTTCTCCGAGAGACCATTAGCTGCAAGAAGAGAAGAAAGGGGAATGTTAAACTGACGTGATATCCCCCAGAGAGTGTCTCCCGCCTTAATCTGGTAAATTGCCTCTTCAGTTCCTTCTTCTAATTTAATTTTCTGTCCTATCCGAAGGGTAGATTTTTCCGTAAGGTTATTAAGCTTCAAAAGTTTTTCGATAGGTATCTGGTAACGGCGAGATATGGCCCAGAGAGTGTCTCCTTGTTCTACTACGTGGTAACTACTTGCCCAGGCAGGAAAAATCCAGGTGTTGATTAAAAACAGAAAAAGGAAAAGAAGCTTTCTTTTTAACCCCATTACAATCTCCTCCTTAAAGCCAGTACTAATTTTTTTCCGTTTAGCTCCCATTCTTTGCTAATTATTTCTCTTTCTCCATCACCACATAAAGAAAGAGAAGAAGCTAAAACCTCGTCTTGAATCAAGGAACTATATTTTTCTATTAAATCTATCCATTCCGGGTCAGTTCCTTCTCTGACTTCTAATTCAATTCGGTCTTCTACTTCCAAGCCGGCTTCTTTGCGCCAGATTTGGATGGCATGTATTAAATCCCTTACCATCCCTTCCTCCTGGAGCTCCTGGTCTAAGAAAGTATCTAAAATAACCGCGTATTCTCCTTCACTTTCTACCGCAAGACCTTCTCGAGCTTGCAACTCTAACTCTACTTCTTCTCGCTTTAGTATAACCTCTTCTCCTTCTAAAAGTAAAGACACCTCTCCCATTTCCCAGAATTGTCGACTTTTGTCTTCTTCCAAATTTTTTAATAACCGGGCTATTTCCTTTACTTTTTGACCATATCGAGGACCTAAAATGGAAAAACGAGGTTTCAGAGAAACAGTAACCTCTTCAGGAAGATGAGAAATCCATTCTATCTCTTTAACATTTAATTCTTCTTGAATAATAGAGGTAAAAGGAAGGGCCCGTTCTCTTTCTTTCTCCTGGGGAACTACCATAATCGCTTTTCTGAGAGGCTGTCTCAGTTTGATATTCACTTTATTACGAACCGAACGACCTAAATTGGTAAGCTTCCTTGCTACCTCCATAGCCAATAGTAACTCCCTATCTATGCTTTCTTCCTCTGGTAGAGGATAGTCCTCCAGATGAACGCTTTCTCTTTTTCCCCGAGCATCAGCTTCCAGAGTTTGGTAGAGTAACTCAGCAGTAGCAGGAATAAAAGGAGCTAAAAGTCGGGTTAAACTGGTAAGAACTTGATAAAGAGTGTGATAAGCGCTGACTTTATCTTCGTCTTTTTCCGCTTTCCAGAAACGGCGACGAGAGCGCCTGATGTACCAATTGCTTAAATCTTCTATTACAAAATCTTCTATAGCTTTACTCGCTCGAGAGACTTCATAGTGGTCTAATGAATCTCGAACTTCCTTTATCAGTTCTTGCAAGCGAGATATAATCCACCGATCAAAAACACTTCTTTTTTCCAGAGGCAAAAAAGAAGAAGTTGGTGGCTCAAAACCATCAATATTAGCGTAAAGAATAAAGAAGTTAGTTACATTCCATAAGGTATCAAAAAATTTACTGAGAACTCCTCTTATCGCCTCTTTTCCGAATCTCTTGGGCACCCAGGGAGGAGAAACAGAAAAAACATACCAGCGCAACGCATCAGCTCCATAGTCCTGAATCAAATCCCAGGGGTCAACCACATTTCCCACGTGTTTGCTCATTTTTTGCCCTTTCTCATCCAGCCCCAGCTCGGTAACCAAACAATTGCGATACGCCGGACTATTAAAAAGAGCAGTAGCTAAAACATGAAGACTATAAAACCATCCCCGGGTCTGGTCTATGGCCTCACAGATAAAGTCAGCAGGAAAACTTTGTTGAAATTCTTCTTCATTCTCAAAAGGAAAGTGAAGTTGCGCTACAAACATTGCTCCAGAATCAAACCAGCAGTCAACTACTTCTGGCACTCTTTCCATAACTCCTCCACATTGAGGGCAAGAAAGAGTAATTCTATCCACGTAGGGGCGATGCAATTCGATTTCTTCTATTTTTTCTCGTGATCTGTTCTTTAACTCTTCTATGGAACCAATAGCTTCTTTAAAATTGCAATTTTTGCATTGCCAGATATTGAGAGGTGTTCCCCAGTATCTCTCTCGAGATAGAGCCCAATCCACTACGTTGGATAAGAAATCTCCAAATCTCCCCTCTTTAATGTGAGAAGGATACCAGTTAATTTTTTGGTTATTTTCTAACAATGCATCTCGAAAAGAAGTAGTTCTAATAAACCAGCTTTCCTTAGCGTAGTAGAGTAAAGGAGTATCACACCTCCAGCAAAAAGGATAAGAATGCCGGTAAGTTTCCTTTTTAAATAACTTCCCCTTTTCTTCTAAATAATCAATAATCAAAGGGTCAGCGTCCTTTACCCACATTCCTTGCCAGGGAATAATTTCCTCTCCATATTTTCCATCTCGTCTTACTGGTTGCAAGAGGGGAAGATCTTCTTGCTGAGCTAACTGCAGGTCATCTTCACCAAAAGCAGGAGCAATATGGACTACTCCAGTACCTTCTTCCGTGGTGACAAAATCGGCAGAAAAAACTTCATATCCTTTCTCTGCCACTACGAAATCCAGCAGGGGTTCGTATTTTATTCCTACTAATTCCTCTCCCCGATATTTTCTGATTACTTTATAATGGGTATCTTCTCCCAGTAGGCGATAAAAGCTATCTTCGCTAAGGATATAATGTTCACCGTTTTCCTCATTGACCACTTCCAGGTAATTAATATTCTTACCTACTGCGAGAGCCACGTTGGCTGCCAGAGTCCAGGGGGTGGTAGTCCACACCAGAAAATAAGTTTTTTCTCTATCCCGAAGGGCAAACTTAACATAAAGCGAAGGGTCTTCCGTTTCCTGGTAGCCCAGAGCTACTTCATGGCTGGAAAGAGAAGTCCCACAACGAGCACAGTAAGGCAAGACCTTATGCCCTTCATATAGTAATTCCCTCTCCCAGAGTTCTTTTAACACCCACCACAAAGTCTCAATGTATTCATTGCTACAGGTAATGTAGGGGTGCTCCAAATCCATCCAGATACCCAATCTCTCGGTTAGCTTTTCCCATTCTTTAATATACTTAAAAACACTTTCTTTGCACTTTTCATTAAATTTATCCACTCCATAGCGCTCAATATCCGGTTTTCCCGAAATTCCTAATTCTTTTTCTACTTCTAGCTCTACCGGAAGACCATGGGTATCCCAGCCTGCTCGGCGAGGAGCATAATAACCGCACATAGTCCGATAACGAGGAATCAAATCCTTAATGCTGCGACCGATTACATGGCCGGCATGAGGATAACCATTAGTAGTAGGAGGACCTTCGTAGAAAGTAAAACGGGGTGAGCCCTCTCTTTGTTTTAGGCTCTTTTTAAATATATCTCTGTTTTTCCAGAATTCTAAAATTTCTTCTTCTTTTTGGGCCAAACAAGAAAGCTTGCCCAGAGCTTTAAACATTAATCCTCACCTTCCTACTTTTCTCGATAGACTTTTACTACTTGATAACTACTTGTTGACTTCTATTGGCTCTACTAAAAGGTAGGGAAGCAAAATTCTACCCCCTATCCAGCGACTATCCCGAGAAATTTCTTTAAGGTTAAAAAGAGCCTGATAAGTATTTCCACTGATCATCACATCTTTCACCCGCCCCTGAATTTCTCCTCCTTTAACGTAAAAACCCAGGTGGACATTACAGGAGAAATAACCTGAGGCAACATTGCTCTGTCCCAGACCTAAAACACTATCCACTATCAAACCTTCTTCCAGCTCTCCTATTAAAGTGCTACTATCCCGCAAACCATTCTTAACCCGGAGAGAGGAAAATCCCGGTTCGGGTAAATCCCGGTAGGAACCGCGAAAACCGTTTCCCGTGGGTTTAATTCCCTTCTTTGCTGCGCTCCATAAATCCCAGAAAGCGCTTTCCACCTTTCCCTTGTTAATTAGATATTTCTGAGCCCTGGTCATGATTCCTTCATCATCAAAAGGACAGGAGCCCAGAGCCCAGGGCTCTTGTATTTCTTCTAAAGAAAAAAGAGAGGAAAATATTACTTTCCCTTCTTTGTCCTCCAGAGGCGACCTTCCAAATACCCAATTTTTACCATTTAATCCATAAAAGAGAGCAATAAGTAAAACCAGACTACCAGAAGGAGTGAAAACTACCGGGTACTTCCCACTGTTTAAATCAGCCACTCTTTGAGAGAACTCCAGCTTGGAAACTATCTCCTGCACTAAACCTTCTACATCAATATCCCGGCTGCCCCAGCTTCTTTCCGCATAAACTTCTAAAATATCCCCTTCCCTGGTCTGATTGGCACTTACCCCTACTCCAAAAAATGTTCGGGCAAACTTCAATTCTTCTTCATGATGATTCAAAAGAGACTTTTCTTCCCTCCCAGCACTGATAACTACATCTACCAGAGCCTGGGGACACTCTTTCCTTATTCGGGAAAGAATATAATCTCCCAGCTCTATCATCTCTTGAGCATCTAAATTTTCCACCCGGGGGTCAACAAAATCTTCCCATTCCCAGGTAGATGGATAAGTAGGAATAGAAAAATCTACCCTGTCCCCTAACTGGCTAACTTCTAAAGCTTTCTCTACAGCCTCTTGAGGATTCAAAAGACGATTAAAAGCGTAAAATCCTAATTTCCCCTCCGGATTAATTGCTCGCAGGCCATAACCTTCTCTCTCTTCCTTTTTGTATCCTTGAAAGGAATTAGCTTCATAGTTTACTTCCTGGCTGAAGATTCGGTGAGTAAATAAATCACCAGGTATACCCTCTTTTTTAAGCAAGCTCGCTACTTCAATCATTATGGCTACCTCCCACCAGAACTTCTCTCAACCGTATGTGCGGACTTCCTGTAGGAGTAGGAAGTCCTATCTGTCCACCTTTCCCACATCCCCCCACTTCTGTCCAGCGAAAATCATCAGCAACTGCATCTATTTTATCCAGAGTTTGAAATAAATTTCCACTCAATACCACATCTTTAACTAACTCCTTTATTTTACCCTTTTCAATCAAGTAACCATAAGCAGCAGAAAAAGTAAATAGCTCGAGAGCAGTATTCCCTCCAATATACTCTACCGCATACAGCCCTCGTTCTATATCAGAAAATAAATCCTCCCGAGAAGCTTCCCCTGCTTCTATAGCCGTATTGGTCATCCGTACTATGGGAGGAAAACGATAGTTAATGGTCCGGGCATTACCGGTTACCTCTTCGTGCATGAGAAAAGCGGTTTCACGGGAATGGAGTCTCCCATCCAGGTGACCATCTTTAATAAGATAGGTTCTGCCTGTAGGTATACCCTCATCATCATAAGGAGAAGATCCTCGCAAATTATCCAGGCTTCCATCATCAAAAACGTTCAACACTGACGAGGATACTCTTTTGCCTTTAGCCATTATTCTTTTCAGCTCTTCATTGCGATAAAGAGTATCAGATTCACTAAGATGTCCAAATGCCTCGTGAATAAAAACCCCGGCAAGAACTGGATCTAAAATCACATCATACACTCCTCCCGAGAAAGAAGGAGCTTCCAAAAGAAGAACAGCTCTTTGTCCTACCTCCTGAGCCAGGGTTTCCTGATTTTTAACCAGCTCAAATCCTGCTTTGCCCGCTACTCCATTCCTGTATATCTCTATGTTATCTTCCTTTCTTGCCGTAGCCACAAAACTCACGCTTATGTCAGGCTCTTCCAGATAAATTAAAGAACCATCGGAGTTAGCTAAATAAATCTGCCGAAATTCATCCCGGTATTCTACTAAAGAACTTACCAAAAAAGGAGAAGTTTCTCTCAAAACCTGATCATACAAGAGAAGAAGAGAGGTTTTATCTTCAAGGGATTTAAAACGGAAGTCATCGGGAAGAGTAACCTTGTGTTCATCCCGAACTGGCGCTCTTCTTACCACTTCAATGTTGCTTTTAGGCAAGAGAGAAGCACCAGCTATAGCTTTTTCTACCTTATCTTTCAAGTCATCCCATCGCTGAAAACTTTCAAACCACCAGCTACCTCGAGGAGCAAGGAGGCGGATGTAACCTCCCTCATCCGTCCCCACTCTTATCCTCTCCACTACCCCATTCTGAACTCGGATAGTGGTAGAAAAAATATTTTCCAAGCGGATTTCCATATACTCCCCCTTCCGGGGAAGGCGAATCAGCTCCTCCAGAACTTCCATCATGGCTGGCTTTCTCCACCTGTCTCTCCAGGAATTTCTGACTGAGGAGTTGTTTCCTTAGGAAGGTTTTCTTCTATTATTGCGATTTCTGCCTGGCTTTTTAGCTCTTCAATTAACTTTTCAAAAGCCTCTTGTTGTTTTTGAGGAAGAAGGCGGTTAGATATTTCTCCTTTTACCTCATCTACCTCCTTAAGACGAGGGTCAATGTGCTCTTCTACCAGAAAAATATGAAAACCATAGCTGGTTTCCACAATATCACTAAATTTGCCTGGAGCAAGGTCGAAAAGAACTTTTTCTAAATCAGGGTCCAGGTCTCCTCTTTTCAGATAACCCATTTCTCCTCCCTGCCGAGCATCGGGAGATTCTGACTTTTCCATCGCTACTTCTTCAAACGGCCTGCCAGATTGTAATTCCTGCAAAACCTCCTGCGCTTTCTCCTCAGTAGAGGTCATAATGTGTTTAGCCTTAACTTGCTCCGGTTCAGTATAAAGAGAAGGGTTAGAAGTATACTCTTTTTCGATTTCTTCATCGGTTACCTGCACTTTGTCTATTATCTCTCTTTTAATCAACTCCTGGACTAAAAGCTGCCGCTTGATATCCTCTAATCGTTTTTGAATAACCGGATCATCTTCTAAACCCAGCTTTTTAGCTTGTTGAGCTAATAAAGTTTCTCTAATTAACTGCTCTAAAAGATCCTTAATGCCCCCTGGAAACTGGACTCGATAAACTTCTGGAAGCGCATCCCAGATTTCCTGTAAATCCTCAAGATAAATAGGTTCCCCGTTTACCTCAGCCACTACGGTTTTTTCGCTACTTTCTTCCTGAACTTCCTGAGTTTCCTGAACTTCCTGAGTTTCCTGAGCTAATGCCCCCCACCCTAAACTCAAAACCAGAACTAAAACCACTGACCAAAGAATTGCTCGCTTCTTCATCAAGATTTGTCTCCTTTCTTTTTGGCTTCTCCCTGCAAAGCATGAAGGGAAAAAGTTTCTTCTAAAACATCGTTCTTTTTCTTTTCTTCCTCCTCACTTTTAAAGCTCAATAAAAGAACTAACTTATCGTCTACCTCTTTCAAACTTTCTTGTACTTTACTAACTAAATAATCCAGATCCTTCAACCTTTCATTAAGCACCCAGAAAAGCAAAAGTCCATACAGAACCACCACGATTAACAAAATACCCAGAAGCAATTTCTCTACCTCCCGTCTACCTCAGATCAGGACCTCGCCACTTTTAAGCTCTTTTCTCTCACCGAAACGCTCTTCTTTTATCCCTATACCTATAAGACAATTACGGTGTATAATAACACGAGGAGGGATTTCACTCCCCTTCCCCACTAAATTAACTCCCCAATCTAAAAGCTCAGGACGAGCCTCATTGGGGGTAAAATCATCTCCATAGCCAATAATGGCTTCTTGTCCTACCACTATATTTTTATCTAAAATACTTAAATTTATTTTAGCCCCTTCTTTTGCTACTGTATTATTGAAAATAATTGAATCTACTACTTCTGTTCCTTCTTCCAGTATTACCCCGGGGAAAATCACAGAATTAACCACTTTCCCCTTAATTACCGCCCCTTCTCCAATTATACTGGACGATATATCTGCTTTTTCCAGAGTGTGGGTAGGAGGATAGTGACCCCGATTGGTAAAAACCATCCAGTCAGGATTATAAAGATTAAAAGCAGGTAGGGGCTCTAAAAGATGCATATTAGCTTCCCAGTATGCTCTAACTGTTCCTGCATCAAACCAGGGGTCATTGTAGAAATAGGCTTGCATTTTAGCTTTCCCTACATTTTCGACTATGATATTACGAACCAGGTCAAACTTTCCCTCCCGAGCATTGCTTATCAATTTTTCTACTAAAAATTCCATCCGAAAAACGTATATACCCATAAAAGCAATATCAGTGCGAGGAGAAAAAGGTTTTTCTTCAAATCCGGTAATCCAGTTGTCTCCGTCTACTTCCATGATACCAAAACGGGGAGCATCCTTTTTATCTACCCGGGTAGCCACCAGGGTCACATCAGCATCTCTTTCTAAGTGATAAGAATACAAAGGGTTATAGTCCATCAGATAAGCGTGGTCACCAGAAAGAACTAAAAGATGAGCTATCTTCTTGCGACTTAAGATATTGAGGTTTTGATAGATGGCATCTGCTGTTCCTCGATACCAACCCTTGGCTGTTCTACTCAAGTAGGGTTGCAAAAACTCTATCCCTCCTTTCTTCCGGTCCAGATCCCAGGGGCGTCCCACCCCGATATGTTCAATAAGAGAACGAGGCTGATATTGAGTAAGGACACCAACATCATAGATACCCGAATTTACACAGTTACTGAGAGGAAAGTCAATAAGACGGTAACATCCTCCGAAAGGAACAGCCGCTTTTGCCCTTTCCACTGAAAGAACACTCAAGCGATCTCCTTTTCCACCTGCCAGAATCATAGCATATTTAATAGACAAATTCCTCACCTAACTCTTATCTTTTATAAATTGGCGAAGAGCTTTCGCCGCTTTTTCTGGAACCACCGGATTAATGTAAAATCCCGTACCCCACTCAAATCCTGCCATCTTGCACAAGGAAGGTAAAATCTCCAGGTGCCAGTGGTAGTAGTCTGCATAATTTTCCGAGGAGCGGGGATAAGGCGCCACATGTAGAATAAAATTGAAAGCCGGGTCATGAAGAAGGGCTTTAATTGCAGAAAGAGCTATCTTCAGAATACGAGCAAGGCTTTGTATTTCCTCTTCTTCTATCTCTGAGAAAAAAGCACAATGACGCTGGGGAAGAATCCAGGTTTCATAAGGAAAACGAGCAGCATAGGGAACAAAAGCCATAAATCCTTCCTCTTCCCAGACCAATCGTTCCTTTTTTCTTTCTTCTTCTAGAAGAGAACAGAAAAGACACCTTCCTTCTTCCTCGTAAAATTCTCTTGCTCTTTTTAATTCTTCCTGCACTTTTTTAGGAATAACGGGTGTAGCAATTAACTGAGAGTGAGCGTGAGGTAGAGAAGCTCCTGCTTTTTCACCTTGATTCTTAAAAATCAAACAATAACGCAGGCGAGGGTCTTCTCCCAGCTCTCTCATTCTCTCTCGGTAAACCCGGAGTACCTCTTCTATTTGTTCCAAGGGAAGGTCAACCAAGTCCAAATAGTGGTCAGGAGTTTCTATTATTACCTCGTGCACCCCAAAGCCACTCATCCTCTCGTAAAATCCATCGATATATTGATGCAAGGGCTCACACGGTAAAAGAGCAGGAAATCTATTAGGCACCACCCTCACCCTCCAGCCTCTCTCATTGGGGAGAGTATCTTTTTCCCGGATGCTGAATACTTCCGGAGGAGTACAAGACTCTCTACCCGGGCAAAACACACAGGGAAAAGAACTTTCCCTTTCCCAACCTTCACCAAACTGATAAGGCTTGGTTCCTCTTTCCTCGGCAACAATGACCCATCTCCCTACTACTGGATCTTTTCTAAACTCCGGCATCTAAAAATTACCGTTCTCCTCTCAAGGAATCCATTCTTCATTTCCTTCCAAACTTTGTAAGAATCGCACTAAAAGCTTAATAGCATGTTCCAGATCTTCTAAATCCACTATTTCTCCTGGAGTGTGCATATAACGGTTAGGGATACCAATCAACCCTGTAACTACTCCTTCTCGAGTAATCTGAATGACATTAGCGTCAGTCCCTGTAGCCCGGGATTCAGCCTGCACCTGGTAAGGAATGCCTCCTTCTTTGGCTATATTTACCATCCGCTGCCAGAGACGAGGATTTATATTGGGACCTCGAGAAATCACCGGACCCTTACCTAAAGCTATTTCTCCCACTTTTCTTTTGTCTATGTCCGGGCAATCAGAGGCAAAAGTAACATCAATGGCAATACCTATATCTGGAGCTATACCGAAAGCACTGGTTTTGGCTCCTCGCAGTCCTAACTCCTCTTGCACCGTGCTCACTCCATAGACAGCACAGTGTAATTTATCTTTTTCGAGACAGCGTAGCACTTCTCCTACTATAAATGTTCCCACTTTATCATCGAAGCCTTTCCCTGCTACTCTCCCTCCCAGAAGGGGTTCAAAACCCGCATCAAAAGTTATGGGATCACCTACAGTAACTTGCTTCAAAGCTTCTTCTTTGCTTTGAGCACCAATGTCTACCCATTGTTCTTCAATTTTGGCCACCTTTTGTCGATCTTTCTCTTCCAGAAGATGGATAGGTTTTTTGCCTATCACCCCCGGTATCGCTCCTTCTGATGTATGAACGAGCACTCTTTTCCCGGGAAGAATATGAGCATCGATTCCCCCCACCGTAGAAAAATAAATATATCCCTGATCGTTTATATATTCTACCATCATTCCTATCTCATCACAGTGGCCAGCCAGCATAACTTTGACTTTTCCTTCTGGATTGACTACCCCAAAAGCATTACCATGAACATCCTTGTAACATTGGTCTACTCGATCTCTAATTCGCTCCAAAAAAACTTGTTGCACTTTCTCCTCAAAACCGGAAGGACTGGGCGTATTAATCAGATTTTTAAGAAAATCTATCTGGTCTTTCTCCATAATGTTTTACTTACCTCCTCAATTTTGAATTTCTACTAACTCTTCTTTAACTAAAGCTAAATCCAGAACTTGGTTTACATTTTCTACCAGGAGGAAATTCATTGTTTTTTTAACTTCCTCTGGCACTTCCTGTAAATCTTTCTCGTTTTCCCGGGGGAGGATTACTTCTCTAATCCCTGCCCGATAAGCAGCTAAAACTTTTTCTTTTATTCCGCCAACAGGTAATACTTTGCCAGTAAGAGTAATTTCCCCGGTCATAGCCACATCATGACGAACAGGTACTCGAGCCAGAGCAGAAATCATAGATACTACCATGGTAATTCCTGCTGACGGCCCATCTTTGGGAATAGCACCAGCAGGAACATGCACATGAATATCGTTCTTCTCATAAAAATCAGGAGGAATATTCCACTCCTGTGCTCGAGCCCGGACACAGGAAAGAGCAATTTTAGCTGACTCCTGCATAATTTCTCCCATGTTTCCAGTCAAAAGAAGATTTCCCTTACCCGGTAAAACCACTGTCTCTACAAAAAGTATTTCTCCTCCACTTTCCGTCCAGGCTAAACCCGTCGCCACTCCTATTTCATCTTTCCCTTCCATCACCTCATCCAAAAATCGGCGAGGGCCTAAAAATTCTCTTAGCTTTTCCTCATCTACCACAAAAGGACCCTGAGCCCCCTGAGCTACCTCCTTAGCTATTTTTCGGCAAATAGTAGCAATACTTCTCTCCAAATTCCGCACTCCTGCTTCTCGAGTGTATTCTCTGATTATTTTCTGAATAATATCTGCTTCTATGATGACATCCTGGGGTTGAAGACCATTCTCCTCGCATTGTTTAGGTATAAGATATCGCTGAGCAATGGCTATTTTTTCTAAATCGGTATAGCCAGAAAGAAAAATAACTTCCATCCGATCTAAAAGAGGAGGAGGAATGGTATCCAGAACGTTGGCAGTAGCAATAAACATAACTCGAGAAAGGTCGAAAGGAACACCCAGATAATGGTCTACAAAAGCATAATTTTGCTCCGGGTCTAAAACTTCCAGAAGAGCAGAAGCAGGATCTCCTCTAAAATCCATACCTATCTTGTCCACTTCATCGAGCATGAAAACCGGATTATTAGTTCCTGCTTTCCTGATACCTTGAATTATTCTCCCCGGCAACGCTCCCACATAAGTACGGCGATGACCACGAATTTCCGCCTCATCTCTTATTCCTCCCAAGGAAATACGCACAAAGTTTCTTCCCAAAGCCCGGGCAATAGATTTCCCCAAAGAGGTCTTCCCCACTCCCGGAGGACCAACAAAACAAAGTATCGGTCCTTTAATATCTCTTTTTAACTTGTATACCGCCAGATATTCTAAAATTCTTTCTTTTACTTTTTCTAAATCATAATGGTCTTCATCTAATATTTTTTTAGCTAAATCTATATCTAAGTTATCTTCGGTGCTAACGTTCCAGGGAAGTTCGATTATCCAGTCTAAATAGTTTCTAATTATCGGGTATTCAAAAGAATTAGGAGAGAGGCGAGAAAGTCTCTCTATTTCCTTTTCTGCCTCTTTACGTACCTCAGGGGGCAGATCCAGACTTTCCAACTTTTCTCTCAGTTCCTTAATTTCCAGGCTTTTTTCATCTAATTCTCCCAGTTCTTGCTGAATGGCCTTTAATTGCTCTCGCAGAAAATATTCTCTCTGAGTTTTAGCCATTTCCTGCTGAACTTGAGATTGAATGCGGCTACCAATCTGCAGAATTTCTAACTCTCGAGTGAGGTAAAAGCTTAACCTGGTAAGTTTAGTAGATAAATCGGGAGCAGCCAGAAGCTCCATTTTGCTTTCCACATCCAGGTTAAGATTGGAAGCTATAAAATTGGCCAAACGAGAAGGTCTCTTAATATTTAGAGCTGTTACAAAAGCTTCACGGGGAAGATAAGGAGCTAATTCCACTACCTGCTGGAAAAGGCTCACCACATTTCTTATCAGAGCTTCTATCTCATCAGAGTGCACTTCTTCTTCTTTTATTACCTCTATCTTAGCTACCGGATAAGGCTCCCACCTTATCCATTCCTTAATTCGAAACTTAACCAGACCAAGAATTAAAACCTGTACTGCATTATCGGGAAGTTTGATAAGACGAGAGATTTTTCCTATAACTCCTACATCATAAAAATCTTCCGGAGAAAGCTTTTCTCCCTTTGCTTCTCCTCGTAGCGAAACCACTCCCAGGATTTTTTTATCTAAAACCGCATCATTTATCAGTCTTACCCATGGTTCTCCCGTTACTACCCAGGGCAAAGCAATTTCGGGGAAAAGGACGTTATCTTTCAGGGGTAGAATAGATATTTCTTCAGGAAATTCATTTTCTTTGTTTTCTTCTGAAGAAGGAGAATTTCCCAGAAAATTAGCACTTTCTTCTTCTTCCATCAATCCTTCTTCTAAAATAAACCAGGCATTACTCCATTCCATCTCTATATCTCCTGAGTTATGGAAATTTTTCTTTCCCGAATATTTTTTAATCCTTCAATGATCAAAAAACCATCGGAGTATTTAGCTCTAACTTCCTCTACCTCTTCTGGTAAGTTAACTTCTCGATAGAAAGGACCGAAACGAATCTCCATCAAATGGTAAGCCTCCTTAGAGGAATAAGGCAGCTCTTTTCTTTGCCCTTTCACAGTAAGCTTTTTCCCTTCTATTATTACTTCTACCTCTTGAGGAGAAACACCGGCCAATTCTATTACTATCACCACATGCTGAGGGGTTTCAAAAATATCACAGTATGGCACCCAGGTTTCTTCTCCAAATTCGGTAAATCCTACTTTCCCCTCAGAGATATGTTTCATAAACTTCTGCATCTCTTTTTGAAAATAATTAATTTCTTCCCACCAATTATTAAAGTCTTTTTTCATAAGTTCCTCCTAAAACACCACCAATAATCTCTGCAAATGATAAAGTCCCTGAGAAGATTCTACTTCTATCCGTAATAAATTATTGCCCAACTTTAAATAATCAGCGATGTAA
This sequence comes from Candidatus Sordicultor fermentans, assembly GCF_012728195.1. Classification (NCBI taxonomy): domain Bacteria; kingdom Pseudomonadati; phylum Atribacterota; class Atribacteria; order Atribacterales; family Candidatus Caldatribacteriaceae; genus Candidatus Sordicultor; species Candidatus Sordicultor fermentans. Next base: position 14,830 of record NZ_JAAYFP010000109.1, on the reverse strand, counting down.
ATCATCTGAGCTTCAGAGGGAGAAACCATTCCTTCTGCAGCTCTACCTGAAAAAATCAATTGGTCATTGAGAATAATTTTAAGAAATACCTCATCCTGGGCTTTACCCCAGAGATATAAAGCTCCCAGATGAAGAGGCTGGGAAAGAGAAAATCCTACCTCTATGAATTCTCCATCGAGCAAAGAAAGAACCCAGGCAGGATTAACCGCGTAACCAGAGAGCAATTCCCCCCAATAAGTTAAATGCTCAAAATTAGTATAAGGCTCACCGGAGGTAAAGTCGAGAAAATACAATCCCTCTTTAGGATAAACTTCCAATCCGCTTATTGTGCCGTAGGCATAATCTTCTGAGGGAAGGAGATTCTTCACCCCGGCGAAAGACACTTTGACTTCCACCGTTTCTTGCCCCGCCACTTTAGGAGCATATAAACGATTGGTGGTTATACCCGCCTCATCGGTGTAAGTTATCTCTTGCTCCCAGCTACCAATACTCGCTTCCCACCTGACACTTCTTCCTTCTACCGGTTTTCCCCGCAAATCCCGGAGTTCTGCCTGAAAATCGAGAACCTCACCCCCGGCTATGTGAAAAGATTTAGGAGTGAGAACAATGGTGGTTTGTATCTTTTCGGGGATGACCAGAAAACGAATTTCCCCCTCTGCTTCTTCATAAATGGTATCCCCGGGAAAATAAGCTTTTAATATCACTTCTGTGCTCTCGAGAGAAGATGGAGCGCTATACCAAACCTCAACCGCACCTGAGGTAGAAGTTTGGGTCTCATAATTATCCAGAGTTCCTTGATTGACCTCCCAGTAAATCGGTCGGTTAAATAAAGCATTCCCTTCTCTATCAGACAAAAAGGCTCGTACTTTTAGCTTTCCTCCTGCAGGGATTTCGCCGGGCACCTCGTCAAAAGAAATATAAGAAGGAGCTAGCGTTCTCCTTTCGGTCACCACTTGAATTCTACAGTAATGCAAAAGCACTGGATACCCTACAATTTCCTCTATTCGAGAGGGATTCCTCATTGCCTCTACCAGTAAGCGATCTGGTATTATCTTATCAGAAAGTACCATCAAGAACCTTTCTACTCCTTCTGGCCCGGAGACCACCCCATAAATTTTTCGCTGCACTCCTTCTGCTATGGGTTCATTGTTTTTAATAATGCGTGCTTTCCCATCAGGAGTGTAGTCAAATATGCTGACATAGCCATCTTTAGAGCTACCATACTGTAAAACAATATTTTCTCCAGGGTAATAGAGACCCCATTCTCCTCGATCGGGAAGCAAAAATATAAAAGGAGAAAGAGGCAGGGAATCAATTTGACTTATCTCAAAAGAAGAAACATCAAATTCAAAAGACTGAGCTCCAGCCCAGCCACTACAAAGGAAAAAGATAAGTAATAGAACTCCTCTAATTTTCTTCACTTTTATCCCTCCTCAGCTTTTTCTATACTTTCGCCACTCTCCAAAATAAGAGAGGTAAAATCTTCCTCCTTAATGTCTACTCCAATACGACAATTTCTACCTACTATTGCCTCAGGGGGAATGCGAGCATTTCTCCCTACTATAGTCAAACCACTTTTGAGCATATCAGGAATTTTCTTGTTAGGACGTAAATCTTCACCATATCCTATTTTAGCTCTTTTACCCACTACTATGCGTTTATCTAAGATAGCCCGGTCTACCACTGCCTCTTCATCTATTAAAGTATCACTCATTACAATGGAATGGCGAACTTCTGCACCTCTACTGACATAAACTCCACTAAAGATTACCGAATCCTCCACACTCCCGTCTATGATGGCCCCGCTACCTAACAGACTCCGTTTAATTCTCGCTCGATGACTAAGTTTGACCGGCGGACGATCTTCAATGTAAGTGTATATAGGCCATCGCTTATCGTAAAGGTCCAGAGCGGGCGAGGACCCGAGTAGTTCCATATTAGCCTCCCAGTAAGCATCTATAGTTCCCACGTCTTTCCAGTAACCAGAAAAGCAAAATCCATACACTTTTCTTTGTCCAATCATCCTAGGGATGATATCTTTACCAAAATCAAAAGAAGTACCTTCTCGGAGAGCTTCTTCTTCCACTTCTTCTTCTAAAACGTGGCGATCGAAGACATATACCCCCATATTGATTAAATTGCTACGGGGGTGGGGAGGTTTTTCTTCAAAATCAACTACTCTTCCTCTCTCATCAAGAGATAACACTCCAAAACGATGAGCTTCTTCCCAGGGAACTTCCATTACCGCTATAGTTAAATCCGCTTTTCTCTCCTGGTGAAAGCGAATCAATTGGCGATAATCCATTTTGTATACATGATCCCCGGAAAGAATGAGCACCAGATAAGGGTCCTGGTCTCGAATAAAGCGGAGGTTTTGATAAACGGCATCCGCCGTTCCTCGATACCAGTGGGTAACCATATCACTTATATAAGGCTGGAGAAGAAAAACTCCGCCTTCCATCCGGTCTAAATCCCAGAACTTACCAATCCCAATATGCTCGTGAAGAGAACGAGGATTATATTGTGTCGGAATCCCAACACAATATAGACCAGAATTGACGCAATTACTCAAAGGAAAATCAATGATCCGGTATTTACCCCCAAAAGGCACCGCCGGTTTAGCTCTCTTTTCCGAGAGAATATCCAATCTTTTACCTTCCCCTCCAGCTAAAATCAGAGCTAAAACTTCTCTTTTATACACTCTTTTTCCCCCTTTGCTAAAGCCCGCAAAACACTATGTATTAAATAAAGAAAATGCTGGCGAAAGCTTTCTTTCTGAGACGAGGGATTATCGTCTCCTAACCACCAGAACCAATCGCTACCTTCCGCCTGATATATGAGATCTTGTATTCTCTCTCTTTCTCCTTTTGATAAATATTCCTTCTCCCTATCCCAGAGTTCCCTCACCCGCCGCAGTTCTTCCCAGGCCCAGTTTTTTTCTGGGTGTCCGATCCAGGTATTTAGATTGCCGCAGATCCAGGAACCAGGCACAATACGAGAAATTTGAGGAAGATGGGAAAAATTCCCCAAATACTCAAGAGGAGTAGTAGTTACAAACTCCTCACTCTCAGAGAGTGTCTGATATAGAGAGGTGATAAAAGGCAACCCGTTGTCTACATAGTATTCCCAGGCATTTTCTCCATCTAAAATGATATTTACCAGATAAGGTTTATCTTCGGGGAGTGCTTCTCTAATAGCTCTCAAATGATTCATAAAGTCTTTCACCGCTTCTTGAGGAGGAAAATGTTGATAACTAAACCCGATTAAGTCTGATAGGCCAGTATCCCGGAAGAATACAGCTATCTCTTTTCCGTCTTTAGCCCAGACATGGGGGAGATAAAGTTCTTGCCAGGCTGTTTCCTTTTTCTTCCCCAAAGAACGAAACAAAATCTCTTCTCCTGTAGCTAACCATTTTACGCCTTCCTGGATAGCTAAATAGATAGCTTCCTCACTTACCGCTCCCTCAGAAGGCCACATTCCCATAATATCAGAACCCCATATATCTTGAGAGAAATCTTTACCCTTATTTATTTGCTCTCGAGCATCTTCAGGGAAAGAGAAACGATGAGGCAAAATGGTAGAAGGGTTAGCCTCCCGAGCTACATCCGTATTTATAAGGAGAGGTAAAATGGGGTGATAAAGGGGAGAAAAAGAAATTTCTATCTGCCTTTTTTCTAATAATCTTCGGTAGCAAGCAAAAATATCTTTAAATATTTCTTCAGTAGCTTTCCATATTTTTTCTTTATCTTCTTCTCTATAATTTCTACCCCGCTCCCATAATTCTCGACCTACTGGATTTTCTTCTCGCCACAGAGGGTCAAACCAGATAAGTTGGTAGAGAACTTGAAGGTCTAATAAATCCTGAGAGGTAAAGGACTCCCAGGGCTTTTCTTTTAACTCAGCAAAACGAGGCCACTTCTCATAGGTGCGAGGAGAAGAAACAATAAAGAATTTTTCTTTTATTAATTTTTTATCTTCCTCGCTAATAGCAGAGGCTTTCTTTTTAGCCAATTTCATTACCAAATCTTCTTCGCCTTCCAGATAAAGTTGAAACTGCCGAAGGAGACAGGGAGCAAAGTTGAAAGTAACCCGGAGAGAAGGAAATTTCTCTACCAATTTAGCCATAAAAAGGTAATCTTTGGTGGCATGAAATCTCACCCAGGGAAAATCAAAAACTCCCTTTTTTTCATTCCAGTAGAAGGGCTGATGCATATGCCAGGTAATGTTGACCATCAATTTTTTCGCCATTTGTTTCACCTCAATCCACTTTTAATATTTCTGCTTCAATTATTTTCCCCTCTCTCAATTCCATAAAACCAAAAGAGAAATAAGGAGCAAATACCCAATCAGTAGGACTCCCTGGATTAAAGTATAATACTTCTCCTCGCCATTCTTTACTGGGTTGATGAGTATGACCGTATACTATTACTTGGAGATTTTCCCCATTGAATAACTTTCCCACTCGCTCTTCTATCCCCGCAGGAGACCCTTCCCCATGAGCAATCCCTATTTTTACCCCCTCTACTTCTACAATTTCTTTATCGGAAAGTCTCTCCCGGACCAGAGGAGAATCCATATTGCCCCTTACTGCTCGCACCGGGGCATACTTCATTAACTCTTCCAGAAACCACCACTCTGTTATATCTCCAGCATGAAGAATGAGAGAAACTCCTTCCAAAAAACGAAGTAAATAGGGAGGGAGGTTTCTCCCTCGCTGGGGGATATGAGTATCAGAAATTACTGCTATTTTCATCCCTCTTCACCATTTTTAATTTTATCATGGTTTTGCTTTTTCTAAAACACTTCCCTTCAAACCACACTCTTTATTTCAAGCATTCTTTCGCTGTAAAGCTCTTTCTGCTGCCTTAACCGTATTAGCCATGAGCATGGCAATGGTCATGGGACCTACTCCTCCAGGAACCGGACTGATGTAGGACGCCACTTCCTTCACTCCCTCAAAATCTACATCTCCCACAGTCTTATCCCCCACTTTATTGATTCCCACATCCACCACCACCGCGCCCTCTTTTACCATATCCGGGGTAATTAAACGGGGCGAGCCACAAGCGGCAATTAAAATATCAGCCATCCGGGTATAAGTTGAAAGATTACGAGTTCCGGTATGGCACATAGAGACAGTGGCGTTAGCTCCTCTACCTTTTTGGACTAACATCATAGCCAGGGGTTTACCCACAATGTTGCTTCTACCCACAATTACTACATTTTTCCCTTCGGGGGACAAATTATAACGCAACAACAATTCTTGCACTCCCCAGGGAGTGCAGGGAAGGAAAACCGGGTCGCCAATCATCAATCTCCCCAGATTATAAGGGTGAAAACCATCTACATCTTTTTCCGGAGAAATATGATATAGAACTTCTCTCTCCTGGATATGAGGAGGAAGAGGAAGTTGCACCAATATTCCATGAATGCGCTCATCCTGGTTCAAATTATTTACTAATTCTATCAGCTCTTCTTGAGGAGTGGTGGCAGGAAGACGATGCTGAACGGAATAAATGCCCAGTTTTTCACAGGTTCTTTCCTTGTTTCGCACGTATATCTGGCTCGCCGGGTCATCCCCCACCAGAACTACCGCTACACCCGGCTGACAACCCTGCTCAGTAAGGTAAGCAATACGAGGTTTAAGCTCTTCTTTAACCTCTGCCGAAGTTTTTTTCCCATCTAAAATTTGAGCACTCACTTTTTACCTCCTCTCTCTATTTAAAAATTTTTCTATATTATCTCTACTGGAGTTGAGCACCCGTTCAGGAGGAAAACCCACTTCCTCGAGCAAGCCCTGGGCTTCTTTGAATTCTCCCACCGTCTCACAGAAATGAGCATCGCTGGAGACCGCTACCCATCCCCCTTGCTTTTTTACCTCCTGAGCGATCAAGCGGCAATTTTCCCTGCTGCCTCTTCTGGTTATTGTAAAAGAGCTATTATTAATCTCTATAACCTTTCCTCGACTAACTGCTGCTTCTACTACCCTTTCATAGTCCAGAGGATAGCGAGGATTCCCGGGATGGGCAATGATATCTACCAGAGGATTTTCTATCGCTCGGAGCAGCGCTTGAGTATTTATCTCTCGGGAAGCAGGAGGAAAAATTTGAGGATGAAAAGAAACAATCACAATATCCAGCTTTTTCAACAACTTTTCATCCAGTGCTAAATTTCCTTTTTCATCCAGTATATCTGCCTCTACTCCAAAATAAATTTTTACTCCTGCTATTTCCCGAGGAAAATGGCCGTGGGATTCAAAATAAATAGGCAAAGGACCACCAGGCATCTCGGGACTGTGGTCAGTTATCGCCACTACTTCCAGTTTTTTCCTCTTTGCTACCTGCGCTATTTCCATAACTGTACTATATCCATGACCACTGGCCACTGTATGGGTATGTAGATCTCCTACTAAATTCAGGTTCATCACCTCACTGTTTTTTATTAGAAGCGAGCAACCTCCATATCTGGTTATCAAACTCCGCTACCGGAGGGTCGCTCCATAAGTCTAAGCCTCGTAACCAGGCATTATAGGAAACAAGATACCGCACAAAAGTCATCAACTCTCCTGTTGTTTGAAAATCGGGTAAATAATATTCCCATTTTAGAAAATCTTTTCCTTCTTTATACAACAGGTTCTCCACCACCCGGCACTCTATCTCTTTTATTTCTTTCCAGGAACCAGAGGTAGGTACTGACCCTTCCGGAGAAAAAAGATCTATTCTTTTGAGAACAGAAGGAAGAGTAAATTTGATTTTATTAATCTTTTCGCTTTTTACCAGGATGAAAATAGAGTTGTCAGACAGAAATAATTGCCCATCTCGCATCATAGAAAAATCAAAAGCGCGAAACTCCATCTTCCCTTCCCCTTTACAACTGTATTCCAGAAGAGGAATAAAACTTTGCAGAATAGAAAGGATAAAACTATTATCTACCAAAAAATTAACTCTCTCTATTCCCTTTTCCTCCATTTCCTTGATAAAAAGAGAAAGAGCTGCTGCTTCTTCCCGGAGATAATCACTTTTTTTAAATCCTTCCTCCAGCTCCTCTACCGGCAGGTTAAGACTGATCAAAGGTAGATATAGAAGAGCACTCCTTTGCCAGAAATAGTGGTGATAAATTTCGGTAGGTAAAAAGGGAAGAAAGAGGATTTGAGCACTTTGAGCCAATATACCATAGTTACTCCCTACCAGCACCTTTTCCCACTGGGGAAAAGAAAAAGCTAAAAGCAAAAGTTGCAACTCCTCCAGTGGTCGAGCCAGAACCACAAGGGCAGTATCCTTGGGAGGCAATTTCTCTTTCCAGTAGAGAAGGAGATCAGACCTTGAACTGTCAACAAGACCTATAAACTGTTCTCCCCGGGAGCTTACCTCTTCCATTAGAAAATTCCGGAGAAAAGAAACCACCACAGGTGAAGATAAAAAAATGAGGTTTTTTTTCTCCCTTAAAACTGCTCGATAAAAACTAAAGAATTGCTCTACAATTACCTCTTCTTCCTCAAAAAGAAGAGGTAATTTATCTAAAAGCTCAGCTCTCTCTTCCTGAGAGAAAAAACTTCCCTTTTCCCCCTGAGAGAAAACTAAGCTTTTTTTTCTCTTCGCCATAACCCATATTTTATGCTATCAGTGAGCGCTTGCCAACTAGCCTCAATTATATCAGCAGACACTCCCACTGTTCCCCAGGAATCTCTCCCATCAGTAGATTGGATTAAAACTCGTATACGAGCTGCTGTACCTTCTTTTTCATTCAAAACCCGCACTTTATAATCTGACAACCGAATTTCTTTCAACAACGGATACATCTCTTCCAGCGCTTTCCTCAAAGCATTATCCAAAGCGTGAACCGGACCATCGCCTTCTGCTGCTGTATGTATCATTCTCTCGTTCACTTTCACTTTAATGGTGGCTTCGGCTACTGTATCTTCTTCTCCTCTTTTTTCCACAATTACTCTGAAACCTTCCAGGTCAAAAAACTCAGCACTTTCTCCTAAAGCTTCTCGCAACATGAGCTCAAAAGATGCATCTGCTGCTTCAAACTGATAGCCATAATTTTCTGCTTCCTTAATTTTCTGTATCAGGGTAAGCAGGCGAGGGTCTTTAGGATCTAACTCTATTCCCAGCTCTCTGGCTCGATAAGTGAGATTGCTCCTTCCCGCCTGTTCTGATACCAGAATCCTTCTCTCATTACCTACCGATTCAGGAGAAGCGTGCTCATAAGTGGCAGGATAGCGAGAAATGGCACTGACATGAATTCCTCCTTTATGAGTGAAAGCACTTCTTCCTACATAGGGGTCATAATCATTAGGTCTTAAATTAGCTATTTCACTTACAAAATAAGAAGTCTCTCTCAGTTTTCGCATTTCCTCATCAGTGATAGGATGAACATTCATCTTCAATTTCAAATTGGGAATTATGGTGCAGAGATTAGCATTACCACATCTTTCTCCATATCCATTGATAGTGCCCTGAACTTGCTGTGCTCCCAGATGCACTGCTATTAAGCTATTAGCTACTGCTACTCCACTATCATTGTGAGCGTGAATGCCCCACTTTATCCCTTCGTCTCCACCAAAGAATTCCTTCATCCGGTTGATGATTACTTCCATCTCTAAAGGAAGAGTCCCACCGTTCGTATCACACAAAACCAGAATCTGTGCTCCCGCCTCATGAGCAACCTGGAGAGTTTTCAGAGCATACTCCGGATTATCTTTAAATCCATCAAAGAAATGTTCGGCATCATAAACTACTTCTCTTCCCTGTTTCACTAAAAAACTTACCGAGTCTTCTATCATGCGTAAGTTTTCATCCAGAGTGGTTTTAAGTGCTTCGCGAACGTGAAGAGTCCAGGACTTACCAAAAATAGTAACTACTGGAGTTTCAGCTTCTACTAAAGAGCGAATATTTTTGTCTTCTTCCACCTGAATGTTAGCTTTTCTTGTGCTACCGAAAGCGCTAATTTTAGCCTTTCTAAAAGATATCTTTTTAACTTCCTGAAAAAAAGCGGCATCTTTGGGGTTGGAACCTGGCCAACCTCCTTCTATGTAATGAACTCCCAGTTCATCTAATTTTTGGGCAATTTGTATTTTATCCTGTACTGAAAAATTGATTCCTTCGGCCTGCGAGCCATCACGCAAAGTAGTATCGTAAATCTCAACCGCCGGCATTATTTCACCTCTCTATTTTGACTTAACAATTCCTTCAAAACTCCTAAATTTTCTACCACCATATCTGGCCGGGCGCTAAAATGAGCAAGGTCTTCTTTTTTACTCACTCCAGTCAAAACCAGAATGGAAAAGAGACCAAAATCTTCAGCTAACTTTATATCAGTATCTAAACGGTCTCCTACAATCACCGTCTCTTCTTTTTCAAAACCAGTAATTTCTAATAAAAACTGCAGAGATTCAGGATAAGGTTTTCCAAAAACCCGAGGTTTTACTCCTGAAGATACCTCAATAGATGCTAAAATCGCTCCACAACCCGGTATAAAACCGTCTTCAGTAGGAAAAGAAGGATCAGGGTTGGTGCCGTAAAAAGATGCTCCATTTAATATACATCTCATAGCATTGCTCATTTTTTTAAAATTAAACTGGCGGTCCATCCCCACCACCACTCCATCTACCTGATAAGGAGGAACTTCCACCAGATTCATTCCTCGTTGACCAAGCTCTTCCCGTAACCCTTCTTCCCCAATCACATAGAGGGAAGCTCCCGGGTTTTCTTTGCTCAAACAATAAGCAGTGATTAAGCCAGAGCTCACAATCTCTTCTTCTCGAGCTTTGATGCCCATATTACTCAATTTCTCCACATATTGCTTCCGGCTAAGGGTAGAGTTATTGGAAAAGAAAACTACTTTTGCATCTATTTCTCGCAAGAAATTTATAAATTCTGCACTGTGAGGTAAGGGGGTATTTCCCCGGTAGATTACCCCATCCATATCTATTATAAAATTCTTATAGCGTCTATCAACAAACACACTCTTTTTCCTTTCTTCTGGTTATTAAATCTATTATATTACCAGAATCGCTTTAAAAATTCTATTCTTCTAGTTGCCTGGTGCAGTGTCAACCCTTTTTGTTTTCCCTCCGCTATTCCCCATTCGGTATTAGATAATATGAACAGCCCATTCAGGAAAGGTCTTTGGTTAAACTCTCGGAGGTCAAGAGAAATTAGTAACCAGATTTATCAAGAACAGGGGCATTAAAACTTCGAGCTTCTTCAGCCCGGACAAAAATATTTATATCCTATAAATCCGTCCTGTAGGCACCAACTAATCTTGCCAGAGCAGAGACTTCCTCAGGATGGGCAAACAGAGCACAGGGTACGCCATCAGTTTCCAGCAGGTGTTCATTCTTGCATATTTCTTTAAATAATGGACTGGCCAGCCCTTCCCTTAAGGTAGAGTTAACAAGGTTATGAGTGGCAATATTGGATACCGGACAGGGAGTAAGGTCTCCTGCCGGAGTAACGTGGACAAAACCTCTTCCTGCAGATACGCAACCTCCGAAATATTCTTCATCACCCGGAGAATGAATAATAAAAACAGGTTTTGTTGAGCGGAATGCGAGAACTTGTGACCTGAATTCCTCTCTTTCTTCCGGCCGAAGCAAGAGAGCATGGTCGTTTATCGATTCAGACAGAGTGTTATCCAGAGAAGATGCTGCTAAACAATCAGCTAATTCCGTCCCTGCTTGAGGCAGAGGTGATTGGGGAATATATTCAAGAAAAAATAATATTCTGATATTCTGTCGAATTAACCTATCGATATTATCAGCGTCCATCCAGTATCTAAAATTCTCCCGGGTGATGGTGGCAGATATTCCTGCAGGCACACCTATTCGGTCAAGACACCTGATAGTTTCCAGAGCTTTCTCGTAGACCCCTTCTCCTCTTCTTTTGTTGGTATATTCACAGCTTCCCTCCACGCTTACTACGATAGCCAGGTTGGTGGAGCGTTTTAACCTGTCATAGTCGGCTTGAGTGATGGCGGTGCCGTTGGTAAAAATTACAAAGGCCTGCTCTTTAAACTCTTCACAAAGCTCTATTAACCCCGGAAACAAAAAAGGCTCTCCACCGGCAATTATATTAACGAATATGCCCAATTCTCCTGCCTCTTTTATTATTTTTTGCCATTGTGTAACATTCAAGGCAGCTTTGGTTTTTAAATCGTCCGTATGCTTGATGTGGCCGGCAGCCGAGGCATAACATCCCTCACAACGAAGATTGCAGCAGGGAGTGATGCTTATAATTAAGACGGGCGGGACTTGTAATCCATTTTCTAATTCTTTTTTCCGGATCTGCTGAGCATTGTTATAGGCTTGATACAGATGAAAAAAGCTTTTCAGATAGCGAGGGTGTCGCAGACTCCAGGAAACTAACTCTTTCCTGATATCCGGATTTATTTTGCTGAGCATATCTCTTGCTACCTTTAATCCCTCTTCGTCAAGATTTTTACTCATAAATTTTAAATTCATTGTTTTCTCCTTGTTTCTAACTCCCCGCTGCTTTAACTCCAATAAAAACATGGAAGATTGTATTTGATATCCTGAATAGAGTCAAGCAATCGAACTGGCCAGTGCAGTGTGAACCTGCAGGGTATTTTGTCTCCCCCTTATTAGCTTCCAACCATTCCAACATCTCTCATCTTCCGGATAAGAAAGAAAAGATAGTCTTTCAAAAACAGGAAAGGTACAAAACCTGTATTTTCTCTAAAAACCAGATTGAAGTGCACATCGATGCTCTCTGGAACAGTACCAGGGCAGGAGATGAATTGTTCTTATGAAAGCATTACAGAGCCTATGAAGTAAAAACAGATAGTCTCTAAATACTCACGAGGCTATATTCGCCACTCCTTATTAGAAGATTATAGAACCACATTCAGGAGTCCTCCCACAAGTAGCGACAGAGAAACCATAATTACAGTAGACTGGAGAAGCCTTTTCCAGCCTAACTCCCGCAATATTATCACAAAAGTAGCCACACAAGGGAAAAACATAGCCAGTACCACACTGGATATAATCAGTTGCTTTGGTGAAAGCCCCAGAGGAATGAGTAAACCCATAGCCAGATCTTTACGCAAAAAGCCCAGAAACAAAACGAAAATTGCCTCGCCGGGTAACCCTAACCATCGGGAAAGAAAAGGGCTAAAAGTTTCAGCAAGGTGAGAGAAAACATTAGTAGTATAGAGAAGATTAATCCCCAGAACTCCCAGTAGAACAATGGGAAGAGCATCTTTCAAAAACTCTCGAACTCTCATCCACAACTTAGAAGCCACCGCTCGGGGATAAGGCAGGCGATAGGGAGGAATTTCTATAATCAGCGCCGGGCGATACCCGGGAACCACGAACTTCAGGAAAAGAGCGGTAACCACCCAGACCAGAAAAAGAACGGAATATACTAAAACCACCGGACCTATTCCAAAGTCACCCAGCACTCCCACAATGAGAGCCTGTTGAGCAGCACAGGGAATCGCTACCGATATAAGAGTAGCTACAATAAACCGCTCCACTTCGCTTTCTAAAACCCGGGTGCCTAAAATCCCCGGGACGTTACACCCCAAGCCAAGTAAAGTAGGCACAATAGCATACCCATGCAAACCAACTTTGTGGAAAAAGCCATCAAGTAGAACTGCAAGCCGAGGAAGATATCCTATATCTTCTAAAAAACCTAAAATCAGATAAAAAGCCAGAATATAAGGCAGAACCACTGCTATGGGGATATAAATTCCGGTAGATAACACTCCCAGAGACTGTTCGAAGTCAATAACTCCTTCGATTCTCTGACCAATTAGAAGACTCTGAAGAAAAGGAGAAAAAGAAAGCAACTGGTCTAATTTTTCCAATAAAGGAAGATAAAAATGATCAAAAAGAGGGTCAAAAACGTAATTAATTATCCCCTCACCAATTAAGCGAATCAAGAAAAAAGACCCTATCAAAACCCCTATTCCAATTAATAGTCCTCCCACAGGAGATATGGTAGCCCGATAAAGAAAATCGACCCACTGTGGTTCTCGATAGGAAAATCGCTGGACCTTCTTCAGTAAATTCCCGATTTCTTCCCAGCGTTTTTCATGGTCTTGAGGAATCAATTTGGGAACTTGAGCCCGATCCAGGGCACGAACCAAATCTTTGATTCCCTCTCCGGTGGTAGCTACTACTGGAATAACGGGCACCCCCAGAGCTTCTTCTAAAGCCTCGCGGTCTATTTCAATTCCCCGCTTTTTGGCTTCATCCCACATATTCAAAACCAAAATCATGGGCTTCTTTTTTTCCAGAAGTTCAAAGGTGAGATAAAGATTCCGCTCCAGATTAGTAGCATCTACCACATTTACCACTATATCTCCTTCTTCAATCAACTTCTCGGCTATTTTTTCTGCCTCGGCTTCAGCAGAGAGAGCATAAGTGCCTGGAGCATCTATTAACTCAAACCATGTATTGTTTTTCCGAACTGTACTTTTAGAAAAATCAACAGTCGTGCCCGGATAATTGGAAGAAATAGCATAAACCCCGCTTAATTGAGTAAAAATGACACTTTTACCCACGTTGGGGTTACCAGCCAGAACTACTTTTTTCAGCGAGTGACTTCCACTATCACCTTCTGAGCCATCCCTCTTCCCAGAGCCAGCTCTTGATTTCCCACTTTTATGACCACCGGTCCCTGAGCGGGTAGAGAAGCTAATTTTGTTATTTTTCTTCCCGGAAAAATCCCCATGACCCATAATCTATTCACCACCCCTTGTCCACCATCAATTGCCACTACTGTTCCTTCTTGTCCTGGTGGCATCTCTACCAGAGACATCTGTTTCTTTTCCAACTTTACCCTCCGCCTTTCCGCTAACCCTGCTAACCATCACCTTAAGATTCAAAATTTGATCGGCAACTCTCACACAATCCATAAAAATATATCTGGTGAGACTGGATTAAAAAATCATATTTGCTACTCAGCTCTCTCTCCAGGCGATCCAAAAACTCGTGCTCTTCCCTTACTAACTCGCTATAATCTATCACCTTACCACATCGGGTACAAACTAAATGATGATGATGCTGGGGAGGTGAGACCCTGGTCATCTCATAGTGTTCCCTGCCATCGCCAAAGTTTACCCGGTGCAGAAGCCCCATCTGAGATAGCAAATCCAGATTGCGATAAACTGTGGCTATTCCTACTTTCTCTCCCCTTTCCCTTAAAAGCATATATACTTCTTCCGCCGAAAGATGCCTTTCCTCTTCTTCAAAGATTTCCATAATGGCTCTCCGGCAAGGAGTGACTCTTTTATTAAAATAATCAAATTCCTTCTCCCACTCCTTCTCTACCTTGTTCTTCACAACCTTATCTCCTTGACAATATTTTGATAACGATTATCAATATCATTCTTTTTAGTATTATACTACTGCCAGGATAAATCAGCAAGATAGGGGAAATAAAAAATGGGGCAGGAGCTGGCAGTCGCCCCGGACAATCTCTCTGTATTGAATAACTAAAAAGATTCCTGCTGAACTCCAGCGCTTGAAAAATAAGCTAAAGCTCCCTCACATGGTTCAGATAAAATAATTTTATCATTAAGTGCGGATGCTTGCAGGTGGCAAAAAAAGAGAAAGGCAACCACAAAATAACCACCTAATTTTCTGTCGACCTCCGGTAGCGTAAAAACCCCCGGGGATCGACAGAAAGAAAAAAACCTTTCTCGTTTCACTGAGACTGTTTGAAAATTCTTCCTATACTTTAGGGTTACAAAGAAGATAAAAAGGATATTTCCTATATTCCAGAGGGCAAGTTGAGCAAATACTACATTAAAGGCCATCTTTTCAGTACGTTCTTCAAGATAGCTTCCGAACATTCTT
>NZ_JAAYFP010000108.1:0-3194 GCF_012728195.1 Candidatus Sordicultor fermentans | reverse complement strand
TTTATTCTGAGACACATCATACACGTAGACATATCCAGTCTCGGCGAGCTGTATCCCTCGCATGAGCTCTTCAGAGGTTTTTTGAATATCCATACGAATACTTATTACTCCCACAAAATTATCGTCTTCATCAAAAACCGGTGCAGCAAAATTCATAATATATATTCCGAGGTCTGTAGACTCCCTGAGGTCACTTAAATAAGACTTTTTAGTAGAATTAACTGCCTGAAACCACTCAGTAGAGCTTTTATCCTCTCCGATACCATTATCATGAGAGTCAGCTATTTGAATGCCCTGGGAATCAACAAGGGAAGCGGTAGCATAAACGGTATGGTTAGAAACAAAATCCTTTAAAACAGCAGACTTTTCAGCAACGTCAGAATCGGGATTCATAATATAGTAATTTTGAGTTAAAAAATGAGCATGTCCTAACCCCTCATCCATCATTATGGAAAGTGTTTTTCCCATCTCAAGAGCAATCACTTTATCATTTTCAATCTCCTGGTCTAAAAGAGTGTCTTGAAATTCGGTAATTCCCAAAATAGCTAAAGTTAAAAGAGGGATTAAAGAAAGGATTAAAAACCAAAAAAGCAATCTACTCCGCAGGCTTTTAAATTTGAACATTTTACTTCCTCCCCTATTTTCGCGATTTAGTTCTGCAACCCACCCATAAATAAGTATCGGCAAAAATGGGAAAAACTTTAGCTTGGAAAAGAAGTCATCTAGAATGCCTTTCAGCTTGATCTGTGAATCTTCTATATCGCTCCCGTTATTTTTTTCTACTGTTATTATCATAGAATAACCATGTCTGAAAGCCTCTGTAACCCTTGACAAGTGAGGAAATTTGAGATATTTTACTATGGGTTGCCGAAGTGGCGGAAATGGCAGACGCGCTGGAATCAGGATCCAGTGAGTGAAAGCTCATGCGGGTTCAACTCCCGCCTTCGGCACCAGGTGCGCTATAGAGCTCTTTTAGCCTCTTCTATAATTTTACTCTCCCCTCTCTGAAAGCACGAGTCCAGTGGCTATAAAATCGACTCCCAGAGAGAGGTGCTTTTTTATGGGAGAAGTAGTAAAACTTCCACAACCTGACGACTGGAAAAACCTTTTAGAGGTATTTCTGTTTGAAAAAAAGCTGAAGGAAGAGCTCCCCGCACTATTTCCGATTATAAGCTCCACACTACAATATTCTTCAAACGCTCTTCTCGTGCTTTACGTTCAGAGAAAGAGCTTAAGGCTTGCATTCTTAAATACTTCTCCGATGATGTTAAACCTGGCACTTCGAACTTCCGCTAACAGTATTTTAGAGCTTTCTTCAGCTTTTTAGGGGTGAAAACGCCATCGAGAAAACCTCGTTGGTTTTAAAAAAAGAGAAGTGTTTTAGCCTTGTGATGCTTCTCCAAACCCACCATCGCGAGTGCTGAGGAAAAAGTCTTTCTCCTCAGTGATTTTTCTATATTTTTTGTCTTTTTTCACTTTTCAGGGGGTTATGAGAGGGATAAATCCCTGAAAAGTTCTTTCCCGTCATTCTCGAAATCAGTAGTCGGGAATTCAGAAGCTTTGCGAGATAACACCACAAAAACACTCTGGCAGGCAGTGGGAGCCCAGTAGCCAGAAGCCAGAGCTCACAGTATTTATCGTCATATTAGATTAATGATACAATTTAGCAAATTTACGAGGAGGAAAAAGATGGATTTAGGAATAGAAGGTAAGATAGCTTTAGTAACTGGAAGCAGTCAGGGGATGGGTAAGGCCATCGCCCGGGAGTTATCTCGAGAAGGAGCTCGAGTTATTCTTTCTTCCCGTTCTTCAACCAGGTTAGAGGAAGCCCAAAAAGAGATCGAAAAAGAAACGGGTGGGGAATGCTTGTTTTTCCCCTGTGATTTAAGCAATGGGGAAGACATAAAAAATCTGGTGAATTATGTAACCAGAGAAATGCAAGGAGTAGACATTTTAGTAATAAATAGCGGAGGTCCCCCTCCAGGAAATATTTTCTCTATTAGTGAGGAAGATTGGTATAAATCCTTTGATTTACTTTTAATGAGTGCCATTCGATTAACTAAAGCCTTCCTTCCTTATATGGAGGCTAAAAATTGGGGAAGGATAACTTATCTAACTTCTACTTCTATCAAAGAACCGATAGAAAACCTCTTGCTTTCTAACGTCTTAAGAAGCGGGGTCAGTGCTTTATCTAAAAGTCTATCACGAGACTATGCTCATCGAAATGTTCTCTTTAACGTAGTTTGTCCAGGCTCTATTGCTACTCGCAGAACTATTCAGCTATTAGAAGACAGAGCTGCTCGCAGCGGTCAACCTTTGGAAATCTTAAGACAAGAAGCCGAACAAGCTATTCCTATGAAGAGGTATGGAAATCCGGAAGAGGTAGCTTCTTTAGTTGTATTTTTATGCTCCAACCAAGCCACCTACTTAACCGGTACGGCCATTCAGGTTGATGGAGGAGCTATTCGTTTTGTTTTATAAACTGGAGACCCTGATACGGGAATATAAGATTTAGCCGCCGTAAAAAACAAAAATCATAAGTTGATGGTATCTTCAAGAGGGGTTACAGGAGAGCCTTACCTCCTATAGTTTCGCGGCTATAAAAATTAAATAAAAAAGCCATCGGCTCCGACAAGCTTTAGCCTTTGCTTTCTCGCATTTAGCGAGAAATTTCAGGATGGACTTCCACTCGAAAGCTTTGAGCTTCTTATCTTTCAAACAGAAGCTCTTTTTTCCATCCTCCAGCTTAGCTTCTCAGAGCCGATGGCAATCATAGATTATCATCTCTTTTTGAATTTGTCAATAGGAAAAATCAAAATTTTTTGAAAATTTAAAAATAGGTTTATTCCTTATCTTACCTCTCTTTCTCCTGGGTTATGAGAAAATTGTATATTCCCTGGTGTAGGCTGTTATCGCTCCTCGCTTACCTCCAGTCGTCAATCAAGCAAGCTTGGCAACCTTGACAAGGTTGAGAAAAAGGCAAAAAATTATAGAACTAAGAAACGATGCTCGCGGAAAAATCCCTGCGTGTGTGGCAATCTCGGGTTATATGGGAAGGTTGTCCCTTTATAGCTACTCCTATCATATTCTCGAGAATTTAGCGGGGAATACAAGTATTCTTGTCTTTAAAAAATTTAGATTCCTCGTAGAACCATTCAGAAACAACCCCCCTGCCGTAATTGCGAGAATCCATG
>NZ_JAAYFP010000107.1:0-100333 GCF_012728195.1 Candidatus Sordicultor fermentans | reverse complement strand
TTGGTAGCCATGCTGGTTAGCTTGGATGACCCCAAAAAAGTGGGGCCGGGAATGGCAGTAGCACTACTTACCACTCTCTATGGAGCTGTTATTTCTAATCTGGTTTGTCTACCTATAGCCAATAAATTAAAGCTTAGGAGTAGTGAAGAAGTGTTACTGAAGGAAGTTATTATCGAGGGGATTCTTTCCATTCAAGCAGGAGATAACCCTCGCATTGTGGAGGAAAAACTTAAATCTTTCTTTGCTCCCAGTATTCGAGAAGAATTAGAGCGTGAGAGAGAAGACCTAGGCAGAGTGATTCCTCTAAAAAGAGAAAGCGAGAGCACGAGGTGAATTAGATGCCCCGTAGAAGAGTAGAAGAAGAAGCACCCCCCGGAGCACCTCTGTGGTCTTTGACCTATGGAGACTTTATGTCTCTGTTGCTTTGTTTTTTTATAATGCTTTTTGCTCTTTCCACTATCGATGTGGCCCGGTTTAAGGAGGTAATTTCTTCTATTCAGGGAGCGTTAGGGGTTCTGGAAGGTGGGCCCAGGGTTTTAAATCCTTCTGATATTCCTGTTCCTAAACCCCCTACTCAGATTAGCCCCTCGGGCCTGGTAGAACTGAAACTGGCTGGTCTCATGAAGGAGATTGAGAGGCAATTGATGAAAGAAGGCAACCTTTCCCCGGATAAAGTTAGTTTCAAGATAGATGAAC
This sequence comes from Candidatus Sordicultor fermentans, assembly GCF_012728195.1. Classification (NCBI taxonomy): domain Bacteria; kingdom Pseudomonadati; phylum Atribacterota; class Atribacteria; order Atribacterales; family Candidatus Caldatribacteriaceae; genus Candidatus Sordicultor; species Candidatus Sordicultor fermentans. The sequence continues at coordinate 99,637 of NZ_JAAYFP010000107.1, read as the reverse complement.
GGGGATTGGTGATTACTTTTCTGGATGCCGTTTTTTTTGATGTTGGTAAAGCGAATTTGAAACCGGGAGTATTTCCCATCCTGGATGCTCTGGCTGATGCTCTAAAGGATGTTAAAAACTCAATCAGAATAGAAGGACATACCTGTGATTTACCCATTCACACTTCTCAGTTTCCTTCTAACTGGGAGCTATCTGCTGCTCGAGCTATTGCTGTGTTACGATATCTGGTGGAGGAAAAAGGGTTACCTCCAGAGCGATTGATGGCCGTGGGTTATGGGGAATATCGGCCTCTGGCTCCCAATGTAGATGAAGAACACCGCCAGAAGAATCGGCGAGTGGAGATAGTTATTTTACGAGATTGAAAGGAGAAGAAACTATGCCTGAAGAAACTGAAGACTTAGAAAAGAAGAAAAGCTTTTCTTTTCAAATGATAATGTTGATTGTTACTCTGGCTCTTTTGGCTTTTATGATTTTTGTCTATCTCCACCAGAGTGGGATGTGGGATAAACTCTTTGCTTCTTCTCCGCAAGAAGCAAAGGCAACTTCTTCTTTTATTTATATTTTTGAGCAAAATTTTCTGGTTAACCTGAGCGATAAAGACATATTGCGTTATCTCAAGATGACTCTGGGAGTAGAAATTTCTGACCAGCGAGTGGTAGAGGAGATCAAAAATAAAACAGTGGAGATTCGAGATGCTATAATTACTTTGGTCAGTGCTCAAACTTCCGAGGACCTTTCTACCACGGAGGGCAAAGAAAAATTGAAGTTGCTTATTGCCGATAGTATCAACAGTTTTTTGACCTCCGGGAAAGTGACTAAAGTCTATTTCGTCGATTTTGTTATGCAGTAGGAGCGAAAAATGAGCGATATACTGTCTCAAGAAGAAATTGATGCTTTGCTCAGAGCTTTAGATTCAGGAAGCCTGGAAGCAGAAGCTATTAAAGAAGAGGGAAAAGAAGGTGGACGCCTCAAGGTTTATGATTTTCGGCGCCCGGAGAAGTTTTCTAAAGACCAGATACGTACTTTTCATATGATTTTTTCGTCTTTAGCACGTTTGACCTCTACCAGTTTAGCTGCTTTTTTGCGTAGCCGATGCCAGGTAGAGTTGGTTTCAGTGGACCAGCTTACTTATGATGAGTTTGTACGTTCGGTTCCTAATCCCACTTTTGTATGCATTTTTTCTCTTCCTCCTTTAGAGGGACGTTGTGTTTTACAGATGAATCTGGATATGGTTTTTCTAATATTAGATCGCTTGTTGGGGGGTTCAGGAAGTACTGTTTTTCATCCTCGTCCTTTAACTGAAATTGAAAATCGGATTATGCTGGAAGTGGCAGAAAGGATCATGGGTGCTTTAAAAGACTCCTGGGCTAATATCCAGGAGGTGGAACCACAAATAGAGGCTCTGGAATCAAGTTTAGAATTTGTCCAGGTAGTTTCTGGTAATGACATGGTGATTCTTTTTACTTTTTCGGTGGAAGTTGGAGAGCGAGAGGGGATGATGACCGTTTGTATTCCCTATCTGGTGGTAGAGCCTATTACTCAGAGGCTGAGCGCCTCTTTATGGTTTGCCAGTCGTAAATCCAACGACCCCCAGGTTCAGGAAAAAGTGAAAAAGAAAATTAATCAGGTTCGCTTGCCGGTGGTGGTAGAACTGGGTAAAGCAACTATAAGTTTGAAGGAGCTTTTGAGTTTGGAGGTAGGGGATGTAGTGGTGTTAGATAAAAGAGTAGGAGAGCCTTTGAATATTCTGGTAGGAAAAAAGGTAAAGATGAAAGGGATGCCAGGAAGGTCGGGTCGGAGATTGGCTATTAAAATTACGGAATTGGAGGAGGAAGAGTGAATGCCAGAAGATACTTTGACTCTTGAGGAGAAAGATGTTATTGGCGAATTGGGAAATATCTCTATGGGGGCGGCGGCTACTGCTCTATCCACTATTTTAGGGCGGAGGGTAGAAATTACTGTTCCTCGGGTGGAAGTGATAAACAAAGAGGAAGTGGCAGACCTTCTTCCGGAGGAACATATTGTAGTTAAGGTTCGTTACCAGGAAGGGCTCGAAGGAGAAAACCTTCTTTTAATAAAAGAAGAAGATGCTCGAATATTGGTGAGTTTAATGATGGGTGGTGGGGACACAGAAGCACCCCTGGGAGAAATGGAGATTAGCGCTTTAGGAGAGGCTATGAACCAGATGATGGGTTCAGCAGCTACTGCTATGTCAGAATTTTTAAGAAGGAAAATTAGCATTTCCCCCCCGGAGATTATCGAACAAGAAGTGCAAGCTATCAAGGAAAAATGGTTAGAAGGACAAGAGGAAGAGTATTTGGTAGAGGTCTTCTTCCATTTAGTAGTAGATGATGCCATAGATAGCAACATGATTCAGCTTTTGCCTCTTTCTTTTTCTCGAGCTATGGTTTCTTCTTTAGCTATCAAACGACAAGAGTCTATCCCCCCAGAAGAAGAAAGTCTGGTAACTGAATCTTCCCCGAAACAAGAAAAAAAAGAAGTTAAAGCTCAGTCAGTGGAGTTTGCTGAATTTAAAAAGAAAGAAGAAACTCCTTCCCGGGTTAATATCCAGCTCATCATGGATGTTAACCTGCCACTTGTGGTGGAGCTGGGTAGAACCCAGCTTTCTATTAGGGAGATTTTAGATTTGGGTCCGGGTTCGATAGTGGAACTGGATAAATTAGCTGGAGAGCCAGCCGATCTTTACATTAACGACGTGTTGTTTGCTCGGGGAGAGGTAGTAGTAATAGAAGAAAATTTTGGAGTTCGAATAACTGAAATTGTGAGCCCGGAAGATAGGATTAAGAATTTAAAGGAAGCTCGAATATAGCGTGAAAAACTTTTATAAATTTCTGGTTTTTCTTAATTTTATGACGATGGCAAGAAGAGAACTTTTTGCTCAGGAAGAAGAGTTGAATTTACCAGAAATTCAGCCTCCTGCTTTTTCTGATGGTGGAGGCAGCATTTTGCGCTTTATAGGTGCTTTCCTGCTTGTGGTGGCTATTCTGTGGGGATTTTATTACTTGATGAAGAAATTAGCCGGCCAAAATCCTCGCTTTTCTTCTTCGCAATATATGAAGCTGGTAGATTTTTTGAATCTTAAACCCAATTTCTCTCTTTATTTAGTGGAAGTAGGAGAGCGGGTGGTTATGATTGCCCAGAGTGGTAATACTATAAGGGAAATTACCGAATTCAGTAAAGATGAGTTAGAAGAAAATGCATCTTTTGAAGGATTTTCCGGCTATCTGGATAGCTGGTTTGGGAGGAAAAAAGAGAAGAAAGATGGCTAAAAAAGCAGTCATTTTAATTTTAGCATCTTTAATTCTTCTTTTTCTTTCTTCTTCAGCGTTTTCTCAAGAACCTCCTCTTGTTTTGCCAAAAATCACTATAGAGGCAGGAGAAGTGGATGAACCTCAAGAGCTGGTTTTGTCTTTAAGAATTCTGCTTCTTCTAACTATTTTAAGCCTGGCACCGGCCATTTTAATTATGGTTACTTCTTTCACTCGCATTGTGGTAGTTTTAGGTTTTGCGCGTAATGCTTTGGGCTCTCCTCAAATTCCTCCCACTGCGGTATTAGTGGGCCTGTCTTTGTTTTTAACCTTTTTTATTATGGCTCCTACTTTCGGTGAGATTCAGGAGAATGCTCTATCTCCTTATCTTGCGGGTAACATCACTCAGGAAGAAGCTCTGGATCGAGGAGTAGATAGTTTGCGAAATTTTATGTTTCGCCAGACTCAGGAAAAAGATCTGGCTCTTTTAGTTTCTTTTACTGACCTTCCCCGTCCCAAAACCAGAAGTGATATTCCTACCCATGTTCTCATCCCTGCTTTTATTTTAAGTGAGTTGAGAGCTGCTTTTACTTTGGGATTTTTAATTTATATTCCCTTTTTGGTCATTGATATGGTAGTAGCCAGTATTTTGATGTCTATGGGAATGATGATGCTTCCTCCGGTTATGATTTCTTTACCCTTTAAGCTACTTCTTTTTGTTTTAGTAGATGGTTGGGATCTGGTCGCTCGGGGGTTGACACTCAGTTTTCGGTGAGAGGAGGAGATAGATTTGAGTGAAGAATTATTGTTAGAGATAGGTAGAGAGACGCTACTTGTAGTTTTAAAGTTAGCTTTGCCTATTCTGGGAGTAACCCTTATAGTGGGAATTCTCGTGAGTATTTTCCAAGCGGTGACTCAAATTCATGAGCTCACCCTGACCTTTGTTCCTAAAATTCTGGCTGCCATTCTCGTAGTGGCACTTTTAGGTTCGTGGATGCTGCGTACTCTTTTAGATTTTACCGGTAATCTTTTCTGGAATTTACCTCTTTTTTTGCGCTAACCCATGAATTTTGCTTTTCTCATTTCTCATTTTCTTACTCTTCTTCTGGTTTGGATGAGACTTTTAGGACTTTTCCTTCTTGCTCCAGTATTTAATAGCCCCCTTATTCCTCTTCTTGCTAAAGTTGGTCTTTCCTTTCTTCTGGCAATAACTTTGCTTCCTTCCCTTACCTCTCAAGATTTTTTTACCTTACTGGATGGTTATTACCTTTTAGCTCTTGTTTCTGAAATTTTGGTGGGGCTGGTATTAGGGTTGTTATCAGGATTGGTTTTTTCCTGCATTGAGATTGCTGGTGAGGTAATAGATTTTCAAATGGGTTTCAGTTATGCTAACGTGGTAGATCCCCTTTCTAATTTAAGATTTTCGGTAATGGGACAGTTTTATTTTTTACTGACTGTAATCTATTACCTGGGTATAGGGGGATACCGTCTTACGTTACAGGGTTTAGTTCGTTCTTTTTCTCTCATTCCCCTCGGTAGTTTTAAGCTTGGCTTAAATGCTCCCGTCTCATTTGTGGGGTTGGTGGGAGAAGTGATGGCTATTGCTCTCGCGCTGGGAGCACCGGTTATTGCCACCCTTTTTTTGTCTAATCTGACTCTAGCCATTATTTCCCGGGCAGTTCCCCAGATGAACGTTTTTATTGTGGGGTTACCTCTCAATATTGGTTTAGGTTTATTTATGAGCTTAATGACTCTTCCTTACTTTTTACCCTATGTCGATGGGGTGATAGACCTTTTTTTGCGCAGTTTTTTCCAGATATTTTCTCCTTAAATTGAGAGGCTACTTTGGCAAGAATTTTTATCCTGAAAATAAGGGGTACAATCATTAAACTCTAAAAAGAGGTGAGGTATGCCTCCTAAGCAGGATAAAACTGAGGAACCCACTCCTCGTCGCCGGGAAGAATTACGTCAAAAGGGGCAGGTTCCTATTAGTGTAGATTTTACGAGTGGTTTGACATTTATTGTGCTTTTTCTTCTGGCAACTTTTATTTTCCCCTCCTTGAGTGGGGAAATGATGAATTTAATGGAAGAAATATGGACGGGAAGCTACTACTTAAGAGAGGTAGACTCTCAATGGGTTTTTCATCTGGCTCGAATTGGGGTAAGTTACTTTGCTCGGGGAGTGCTTCCTTTTGTGGCAGTAGCTGCTGGTTTGGCTTTATTTTTGGGTTTCTTACAGACTGGTTTTGTAGTATCGGGAGAGAGACTCAAACCCAAGTTTGAGCACATTAACCCGGTGCGAGGGTTAGAAAGACTTTTTTCTTTACGTCTTTTAGTGGAAGCTTTGAAAATATCTGTTAAAGTTTTTCTGGGAATAGTACTAGCTTATGTAGTGGTGAAGGATGCCCTACCTCACCTTACTGACCTTATTTATATGGAGCTCCCTGCTGGAATAGAGGTAGTCGGGGAAATAGCGAAAAAACTGGGGCTTTATTTGGGGGGTTTATTTTTGGGAGTGGGATTTTTTGATTTTTTTTATCAACGTTTTGAATACGAGAGAAGTATAAAAATGACCAGAGAAGAACTGAAAGAAGAATATCGAAGAACCGAAGGAGACCCGATAGTAAAATCCCATATCCGGCGCCGTCAGCGGGAAATAGCCCGGCGGAGGATGATGCAAGAAATTCCTAAAGCTCAGGTGGTGGTAACTAACCCCACTCATATTGCTTGTGCCCTTCGCTATGAGCGAGGTAAGATGAGAGCACCAGTCCTGGTGGCCAAAGGGCAGAGGTTGATAGCGGAAAAAATCAAAGAAGTTGCTCAAGAAAACGGAATTCCCATAGTGGAAAATAAAAAAGTAGCCCGGGAGCTCTATAAGCACTGTGAAATAGGGCAAGAAATTCCCAGCTTTCTATATCGGGCAGTGGCAGAAATATTAGCCTTTGTTTATCAGCTAAAAGCCACTTATGGAGGAAGAAGAAGTGAATGAAGTTCTGGCTAAAACCTTAGAAAAAGGCCTCAAGAATAGCGACTTTCTTTTTGCTTTTCTCTTTATTCTTATCATCTTGATGATGGTTATACCTCTACCTCCTGCGGTTATAGATTTTCTTTTAAGTTGCAACATCGCTCTGTCGGTTATGATTCTTCTTACCACGACTTATATTACTAACCCTTTGCAATTTTCAGTGTTTCCCTCTCTTTTGCTTTTTGCCACTTTGTTTCGTCTGGCTTTAAATGTTTCTACCACTCGTTTAATTCTTTTACAAGGATACGCGGGTAAATTGATCGCTGCCTTTGGTGGGTTTGTGGTAGGAGGAAACTATGTAGTAGGCTTCATAATTTTCTTGATTCTGGTGATCATTCAATTTGTAGTTATCACTAACGGAGCAGGTCGTATTGCTGAGGTGGCGGCTCGTTTTACTCTAGACGCTATGCCTGGAAAGCAGATGAGCATCGATGCTGACTTAAATGCCGGGCTCATAGATGAGGTAGAAGCACGACGAAGGAGGCGAGAAATAGAGCGACAGGCTGACTTTTACGGGGCTATGGATGGAGCTAGCAAATTTGTAAGAGGAGATGCTATTGCTGGTTTAATTATTACCCTGGTGAACTTTTTAGGAGGAATCATAGTGGGAAGCTTGCAGCGAGGATTGAGTATTCAAGAGGCACTTTCTGTTTATGCCTTGCTAACCGTGGGAGATGGGTTGGTAGCTCAAATTCCTGCTCTTTTAATCTCTACCGCCAGCGGTTTGATCGTTACTCGTGCTGCTTCAGAAGATAATTTAGGTCAAGAGGTGACCCGAGAATTAATCCAGGTTCCCCGGGTAGTACTCCTTTCTGCTGTTTTACTTTTGGTTCTGGGTTTAATTCCCGGTTTACCTAAATTACCTTTTTTCCTTCTGGCTTCGATTGCCTTTGTTTTTTATTATGTGCAGGAAAAGGAAGGAAAAAAGGCAGAAGAGTCTGTTGCTTTACCGGAGAAAAAAGAAGAATTGCCTCGCAGTCCAGAAGAAATATTGAAACTTATAGAAGTAGATCCTATAGAACTGGAAATAGGTTATGGATTAGTACCTCTCGTAGATGCCTCAGCGGGGGGTACACTTTTAGAACGAATAACTCAAATGAGAATTAATATGGCTCGAGAAAAGGGATTTGTGGTTCCTCCTATCAGGGTTAGAGACGATTTGCGCCTCCGTCCTAATGAGTATATAATAAAAATTCGAGGAGTAGAAGTGGGAAGGGGAGAAATAATGCCTCGTCATTATTTGGCCATTAGTCCACCGGGAGAAGAGGTTGAGATTCAGGGAGTTCCCACCAGAGAGCCAGCTTTCAATCTTCCAGCTTACTGGGTAAGTGAGGTAAACAAAGAGGAAGCAGAAATGGCTGGATTTACCCTAGTAGACCCGGAATCAGTTCTCATTACTCATCTCTCAGAAGTGATCAAGGCTAATGCTCCTTCTCTATTGACCCGACAAGATGTGCAAATGCTAATTGATCAGGTAAAAAAAGTGAATCAAGCGGTGGTGGAGGAATTGATTCCTCAGACAATGTCTATAGGAGAAGTGCAAAAAGTTTTACAAAACCTATTAGCTGAAGGAGTGCCTATTCGAGACCTTTCTCTTATTCTTGAAACTCTCGCTGATTATGCTCCCCAGGCAAGAAATATAGAGGATTTAACCGAAATGGTGAGAAGAAAACTGGGTAGAAGCATAGTAAAACAATATCTGGAAGAAGACGGAAAGCTTCATATTCTCACTTTAGATGCCAGCTTAGAAGATTTATTGCAACGAGCTTTGCAGGGGGAGGAAACTTTAGAGCCTGATTTCTTCCGTTCTTTTTTAGAACACTTGAGTCAAAGTGTGGAACGGATGGTAGGTTTGGGACATTTCCCAATTTTGGCTACAACTGGTAAAATTAGGAAGGGTCTTCGTGACCTCGTCAGTGGTTATTTACCTCAGGTGGTGGTGTTGGCATTTGAGGAGATTCCCAGAGATGTGGAAGTAAAAGTGGAGGGAATTATAAGGATGTGAAGTCGGGAAATATGGAAATCTCTCGGGTTTTTCGGCCTAATCGAAGAGTAAGTTTAGGAATAAAGAGGAAAAATGAAAAAGGAGAAGAAGTAGTCTCTTATTATCCCAGTCGTATTGAGCTGGTTAGAGAAGAAGAATTTTGGGTGGCTGCCCCTCAAGAAAAAGGTGTTTTGGTTCCGATAGGAGTAGGAGAGAAACTATCTGTTTATATTCTGGGAGAGAAGGAGATTTTTCATTTTGAGGGGGAGGCCAAAAGTCGGCTGAAAAAAGAGAATATGGCATTCCTCATTTTGAATTTACCTCGGGAGGTAGAAAGAGAACAGAGAAGAAATTATGTAAGAATAGATGTCGTTCAACCACTCTTAATTAAAAAAGACGGTAAATCTTTTTTCGGCTATACCAAAAACCTGAGTGGAGGAGGAATGTTAGCTTCATTTAGCGGGGAGAGAGTTTTTCTGGAGGTAGGAGAGGAAATAGTATTTTCCCTTTCTCTTCCCGATATAAATATCATTGGTAAAGCCGAAGTAGCGAGAAAAGATGATCCTTATTCTTATGCTTTCCAGTTTGTGGAAATAACCGACCAGGACAGAGAAGAAATTATCCGTTATATTTTTAAACAGCAGATAGAACTAAGGAAGAAAGGACTTTTGCTACATGAAAACAATCAAAGTTATGGTGGTAGATGATTCAAGCTTTATGCGTAAGGTAGTTAGTGATTTATTGAATTCTGACCCGGAAATTGAGGTGATAGCTACCGCTCGGGATGGATTAGATGCCTGGGATAAGCTGAGAAATTTAGATCCTGATGTTATTCTCCTAGATGTAGAAATGCCCCGTTTGGATGGTTTGGCACTGCTCGAGAAAATTTTTGAGGAGCGTCCTCGGCGGGTAGTGATGCTCAGTGCTTTGACTCAAGAGGGAAGTGAAATCACCATGCAAGCTTTAGATAAGGGGGCACTGGACTTTATTCCCAAGCCATCCGGGAGTATATCCTTAGATATCGAGAAAAAAAAGGAAGAAATAATTGCTAAAGTTAAATCGGCAAGTGCTATTCCCCTCTCTCAAGTGGAGAAGTTTGCCACTCAAGACCGGGGAAGAAAAAAAATTTCTGTTCGGAAAAAAGAGGGAGAAGAATGCCCTTGTTTAGTATTTGTAGCTGCCTCTACCGGGGGTCCCAGGGTTTTGCATACTCTTGTTAATAACCTTTCTCCTTTGAAAAAAAGTGGAATGTTGATAGTTCAACACATGCCTAGTGGTTTTACTAAAAGCCTAGCAGAAAGACTAAATAATTCTGCTCCTTTTCCCATCAAAGAAGCAGATAACAAAGATAAATTGGTTATTAATCGGGCTCTCCTTGCTCCGGGGGGAAAACATCTTTTAGTAGATGAGAAAAAGGAGGTTAGTCTCAGTGATGACCCTCCAGTAAAAGGTTTGAAGCCTTGTGCTGATATTACCCTTCTTTCAGCAGTAAATGTCTTTGGAGGGGAGAATATTTTAGCTGTGGTTCTGACTGGAATGGGAAAAGATACCCTCGAGGGTTGCCGGGTTCTCAAAAAAAAGGGAGGGACAGTTATTGCTCAAGATGAGTCGACTTCTCTTATTTTTGGTATGCCCCGGGCGGTAATAGAAGAAGGATTGGCCGATAAAGTACTACCTTTACAGGATATTCCTCCGGCAATTTTGGAGTGGGATTCCAATAGGAAGAAAAGCTAAATGTTGAAGAAAGAAGATATCCAATATTTGCGAGATAAAGTGTTAGAAAAGACAGGGATTGACCTTGCTTACTATAAGGAAAAACAACTGCAAAGGCGTCTTCCTTTTATTATGAGTAGAGCTGGAGCCCAAAATGTGGAAGAATACGTTGAGCTTTTAGATAAAGATCCCCAGGTTTTAGAAGATTTCAAAAATCGTTTTGCTATCAATGTTTCGGAGTTTTTTCGTAATCCCGAGCGATATGAAGACTTGAAAAACAAAATTCTACCAGAACTTATGAAAGGGACGGGTTTAGTTTTAAAAATATGGAGTGCAGGATGTTCTGTGGGAAGTGAACCCTATTCTTTAGCTATGATATTAGAGGAAATGCCTCATCATAAACCTTATCGCATCTGGGCTACTGATATAGACGAGGATGCTTTATATAAAGCTAAAGAGGGTGTGTATTCTGAGGACTTTATCTGTAGTGTCCCTCCCTTGTATCTTGAAAAATATTTTCAGCCTCTGGGAGAGGGAAAATACGCTGTTGTTCCTCGTCTGAAGCGAAGAATCGTGTTTGAAAAACATGATCTTTTGCAAGATGAGGTAAAAGAAACTTTCGCTTTGGTGGTGTGTCGCAATGTGGTTATTTACTTTGAGGATGAGGCTAAGAGAATGGCCTTTGAGAAAATGAGTAACGCTTTACAAGAAGGAGGGTATTTATGGATAGGAAGCACCGAACGGATTGCTGACCCCTCCTCTTTAGGATTGCGCTATGTTTTGCCTTTTTTTTACCAGAAAGGTAGGTGAGTGCATGTGGGAATTTCTTTTGAAAAATTGAATGAAATGCAGCTGGATGCCCTTCGAGAAGTAGGTAACATTGGAGCAGGTAATGCTGCTACTGCTTTATCTAAAGTGGTGGGAAAAAGGGTAAAAATGGAAGTACCTCTGGTTAAGATTTTACCCCTTAAAGATGTTCCTGATTGGTTGGGAGGGCCAGAGAAAGAAGTTTTAGGGGTTTACTTGACTATGTCTGGAGCTGCGAATGGCCACATTCTGTTTGTTATGACTATTGAAGACGCCCTGAAAATCATGAACATTCTTTTGGGAGACCTCACTCCTTCTCGAGAACAGGTATTGGATATGGATGAAATAGCACGGTCAGCAATGGAGGAAATAGGGAATATCCTTTCTTCTTCTTACTTGTCTGCTTTAGCCGATTTTACCGGTCTGCGACTGAATCATTCGGTTCCCGCTTTAGCTATTGACATGGCTGGTGCTATTGTGGACGTGATACTGATTGAAATTTCTAAAAGAGGCGATTATGCTTTACTTATAGAAACGGAGTTTGTGGAAGAGGAGAATAAAATAAAAGGGTATTTTATGCTCATACCAGATACTAGCTCCCTGGAGATAATCTTGCAGGCTATAGGAGTAATCTGAAATGTACAATAGAGTAGTAGTGGGAATGGCAGAGTACTGGGTAAGTAGTAATCCTGAGGATGTTCTCTGTATCCTGGGGCTTGGTTCTTGCGTAGGTTTGTGTCTTTATGATCCCCGCAAAAAAATTGGTGGCATGGTTCATATTCTCCTTCCTGAGAGTATTCCAGGTCAGAGTAATCCTTTTAAATTTGCTGATTCCGCAGTTCCTGCTCTGTGGGAAAAAGTTAAAAGCGAAGGTGCTTCGCCAGAGAATATTTTTGCCAAGATTTCAGGAGGAGCAAAAATGTTTTCGGGAACGGACTCTCTTTTTGATATTGGAAGAAGAAATGTTGAGGCAGTTAAAGCAGAACTTCAGAAATTAAAAATACCTTTGCGAGCGGATGATACGGGAGGAAATCGGGGAAGGAGCATTATGTTTTATCTTGAGGATGGAAGGTTGGAGATAAAAACCATCGGACAAAAACCTGTGGTAGTGTAAAAATGGAGGTTAAACGAGACAAAAATCTGGCGCGTCTTTTTGCTCTTTTTTTGTCCTGGGTCTTGCTTGTAGCATATCTCATCTGGGGTTTCTGGCGTAATTTAAGCTTTTTAACCCTGGTTTGGAGGGGGTTTTTGCTTTTTTCTGTAACTTATATAGTTATATTTTATTATTCTTTATGGATTATTTCTCTTGGTGGAAATAAAGAAATGGAAATAAGAGATGAATCTGACTCCAGAGATTGAAAACATAGATAAAATCTGGGATAGTTATTCTAAGACTAAAGACCCCGTAGAACGGGAAAAATTAGCAGAACATTATCTCTATCTGGTTAAAATAGCTCTGGGAAGACTACTTTATATTCTCCCCTCTCATATAGATAGGGAGGATTTAGAGAGCTACGGAGTAATTGGTTTACTCCAGGCTTTAGATCGTTATCAACCAGAGAAGGGTTTAAGGTTCGAGACTTTTGCTCTTTCTCGAATTAGAGGAGCAGCGTTAGATTATTTGCGAAGCTTAGACCCCTTGACTCGCCGAGAGCGCCGGGGCTGGAAAGAGGTTATGGCTGCTTACCAAAAGTTGGAAGGAGAAAAAGGGCGAGAACCGACATTATCACAAATAGCAGAAGAGCTAGAGGTTTCTGTAGAAGAGGTAACCTGGATAATAGAGCGAGGTAAGTCTGCCTTTTTCTTTTCCTTAGATGAAGAAAAGGAAGAGGGAGAAAAACTTATTGACGGAGTGAAAGAAAAACGCTTAATGTTTAATCCTGAAGCTCTTCTGGAAAAAGAAGAGCTGTTAGATTATTTGGGAAAAGCTATTGAAGAGCTACCAGAGAGAGAAAGATTGAGTATTACTCTTTATTATTTTGAAGGCTTAACTCTCAAAGAAATTGGTGCTATTTTGGAGGTGAAAGAGTCACGAGTTTCTCAAATCATTTCTCGTGCTCTCTTAAAATTAAAAGCAAAACTTTCCGATTGGAAGTAAAAGGAGGTACGATTGCTCAAGTCTCTTAAACTATTAGAAGAGGATAATCGGATTCAGCTTTTTATTTCTGGTGATGGCTTACGGGCAGAATTAGTGGTTAAGAAACCCCTTATTGAAGAGGAACTTTCCTCTTATGAGGAGTTAAAAGACTTTTTGGCTAGCAGGGGAATAGTCGCAGGAATAAAAGAGGAAGTACTGGAAGAGGGGAAAAAGCTTCTTCAGGAAGAAGGTCGTTACCTTATTGCTGAAGGGAAAAGACCACAGAGGGGAAAGGATGGGGAAGTAAAAGTTTTGTTTACCCAGGAACTGGAAAAGAGGTGGGAAGAAGACGAGAGCGGAAGAGTAGATTTATTTGATTTTGTGAAAATACCAGAGGTGAAAGAAGGAGACTTATTGGCGGAGCTTATCCCTCCGAGAGAAGGCATACCGGGTCAGGATGTTTTTGGAAAAGAAATTCCTGCTTTGCCGGGTAGGCCGGCTAAAATAAGAGTGGGAAAGAATGTGGAGTTAATAGAAGAAGGCACTAAAGCCATTGCTAAAGTGGCGGGAAGACCGGTGTTGGTGGGTAAAACCATATCGGTTTTGCCTCTTTTTGAAGTAGATGGAGATGTGGATGTCTCGATAGGTAATATTTCTTTTGTTGGTTCTATAATAGTTCGAGGAACAATACGTAGTGGCTTTAAAGTAGAGGCAGAAGGAGATATAGAAGTCTGGGGTAACGTAGAAGCGGCTACTGTGCAGTCACAGGGAAACGTCATAATAAGGGGGGGAATATTTGGGCGAGAAAAAGGGTTGGTGAGAGCAAGAGGAGATGTAAAAGCTAAAGTAATAGAGAATGCTATAGTAGAAGCAGGTCAAGATGTTATAGTAGGAGAAGCAGTGTTTCACAGCCAGGTTTCTGCCGGGAGAAAAGTGATAGTAAATGGTCGGAAGGGTCTCGCGGTGGGAGGAAGGATAAAAGCGGGAAATTTAGTGTGGGTAAAAACTCTGGGGTCACCTATGGGTACCAGTACAGAGGTGATGGTAGGCATAGACCCTGCTCTCCGGGATGAGTATAATTATCTCTTAGAAGAGTTAGAAAAGGCAAAAAAACAACTTGCAGAAGGGGAAAAAGCTTTCCAGGCTATTGAGGAGCAGCGAAATGCAGGGAAGAATCTTGATCGTCGGATGGTTGAAATTTTAGAGAGACTCAAGAAAACCTGCCGGTTGGCTGAAGAAAAAAAGAAGTTCTGTGAAGAACGGTTAGAAGAATTGGAAGAAATAATTTCTGGAGGAGAAGGGAAGGTCTTGATAGAGGAAAAAGTCTATCCTCAGGTAAGAATCACGGTGGGCAATCTTGCGTATCTTGTGAGAGATGAAATTCCTTATGCCTCCTTTTACAAAAAAGATCAGGAGGTGGTAATGGGAAGCTTCGAGAGACCTCGAAGCTAAGAGGGTGATTTTATGGTAGATCCGGTAAGTATGCAAAATGTAGTAATTCGTTCTCCTGAGGTAGCACGTATTCAGAAAGTGGAAAATGACGCCTCCACTTTATCATCTTACGCTTTAGCTCAAGAAATACAGGGTCAAGCTCAAAAAGTAGAGAGGGAAGTAATTCCTTCTCCAGAAACCGACCGTTATACAAGGGAAGAGGAAGGGAAAAAGAGAAAAGAAGGAGACGTAGTAGATACAGCAGATGCTGAGAAAAAGAAAAAACAGGAAAAACAGCTAGATGTAAAAGAGGAAAAAGGAAACATAATTGATATTAGAGTATAAAAATAGCTAATTATTCCTTTTCCCTTGAAACCCCTCAATTTATTCCAGTGCTGGATGCCGCCGGTTGGGTTGCAGTAGAAAGCAGTGAAGCATTTTTCATCTCGCTTTTCAAGAGGAATTATAGAAGGATGCTCCTTATACTGAGAAAATGTTTTTTCTCCCCCAGTGGTTTTCATCTTTTACGTTTTTAATCTTTTTCTTTTTTTTGAGTGCTCTTTCTCCAGTGTGGTTTTAAATTCTTTTTTTGCTTGTATTTTTATTTTTAAATATTTTACATCGTAGATTTTCTGCTTTCTCCCTCAACGTTGGAGTGTTTTTCCTCCAACATAATTTTATCCTTTTTGCTTTTAATCTCTTTTCTTTAATCTTACACCATATTTTATGTTTTTAGTTTTTTTGGGATTATAGAGGGCAGTTCTCCTTCTTGTGTGAGGAAGATTTTTTCTCTCAGTCGTTTTTTTAGTTTTTTTGTGTTTTTCAATCTCGAGCTGTGAATTGTTCTTTCGGTGACAGAACAGGAAAATATCACAAGCCGCTCTTTTCCCCGGTTTGGGCTATAGAGGTGCCGGATAGTTATAGTATTTATTGGCTTTTACGCGAAGACGTTTTGAGCTATCTTTTTAATCTGTGTTACAATTTCTTTGAAGAGGGAAAGAGGTGAAAAATATGGAAATGGAAATCAAAAAAGACGTTTACGTTCTCACCGGAGAAATTGCTGATCTTCTTGAAGAAGGAAAGTATAGTGAGGTAAAGAGACGCGTCAGCCTTCTTCATCCTGTGGATGTTGCTGAGATTATAGCTTCTCTTGATGTCCAGAAACAGGTGCTTCTTTTCCGTCTTCTCAAAAAAGATCAGGCTATTGCAGTGTTTGAACAACTTGACTTTGAGCAACAGGAAAATCTTCTTCACCATTTTACCGATGAGTGGGTAGCTAAAATTTTGAATCAGATGTCTCCTGATGACCGAATGGAGCTTTTTGACGAACTCCCTGCTAAAGTGGTCAAAAAGTTTCTGAACCTCTTAGAGCCGGAACAGCGTAATATTGCTGCTAGCATGTTAGGATATCCAGAAAATAGTGCCGGCAGGATCATGAGTCCCCATGTCATCGATTTAAAAGAATTTTACACAGTAGAACAAGCTCTAAGCCGGATTCGGCGTTTGAATCCACCAGAAGAACTTGCTTATACTGCCTATGTTATTGATGCGGAGCGTCACCTTCTGGGAATATTGACTTTGCGAGATCTTATTCTTGCTTCCCCGGAAGAGCGAGTAGGAGATATCATGAGTCGGGATTTTGTTTTTGTTTTCACTGATGATGATCAGGAAAAGGCGGCTCAAATCGTTCAAAAATATGATCTTTTTTCTGTACCGGTTGTTGACCGGGAAGGCCGATTGGTGGGAGCGGTAACCATTGATGATGTTATTGATGTTATGGAGGCAGAAGCTACGGAAGACTTACATCGTTTGGCTGCTATTGTGACTACCGAAGATGAATATCTCCGTGCTCCTCTGGGGAAAAAAATTAAAAGTCGCTTTTTGTGGCTCGCTATTCTTCTCATCATGGGGACTTTCACGAGCTTTGTTATGCAAAGCTTTGAAGGTATTCTCCAGGCTGCTGTAGCACTCTCCTTTTTTATTCCTATGCTTACCGATACCGGTGGAAACGTAGGAAGCCAATCCACTGCTGTTGTAGTGAGAGAACTGGCTCTGGGGAGAATTGAAGGTCCTTCTCTCTGGAAGATGATTTTCTCTGAAGCTCTTATCGGTGGAATTTTGGGGATTCTTCTAGGAATTGTTGCTGTTGCACGGGTCATTTTTCTTCGAGAATCACTACTTCTTGGTCTGGTGCTGGCAATTTCGGTATGGATAATTGTTTTTATTTCCAATCTTGTGGGTGTATTTTTGCCGGTGCTTTTCAAAAAAATGAAACTCGACCCCGCCATTGCTGCTACACCAGTAATTACTACGATAGTGGACATTATAGGGGTTTTCATGTATTTAGAGATAGCACAGAAAATCTTACCACTGTAAAACGATTAAAGTCATTCCTGAATTGGTGCTACAACATAGATAAAGGAAATGATAGAACCTTTTGTGATAAAATAACGAAGTGGAGAAGAAGCTTATTCTTCCAGAGACTGAAGGAAAAGGGTGAGAGGTTTGAAGATAGGAATTGGTTCTGATCACGCCGGTTTTGTATTTAAAGAAGCGATAAAGGAGAAGCTATTAATAGAGGGATATGAAATAGTCGACGTAGGCACTCACGATGAACATCCGGTAGCCACTGCTCCTTACGCTCAGGCAGTCGCCGAGGGGTTATTAAGTGGTGACTTTGAGAAGGGTATTCTCATCTGTGGAACAGGTGGGGGAATGTCAATTTCGGCTAACCGTTACCCGGGTATCCGGGCGGTACTCTGTTTTAATCCTTTTACTGCTCGTATGGCTCGCAGTCATAACGATGCCAATGTTTTAGTTATGGGGTCTCGTACTATTGCTTTATCTCAGGCGCTGGAGTTAGTAAATATTTTTCTTTCTACTCCTTTTGCTGGAGGAAAGTATGCTGAAAGACTTAAATACTTAGAAGAGATTGAAAAGAAAGTAGGGAAGATTTTCGAGAAGCGCTTTGCTTGAAAAAGTGACATCCTTGTTTTTTTTAGATGGGTTGAAGTGTTTGTTAACTTTGGGAGATAGCTATGATAGGGGATAAAATGAGAAGAGGCCGGCACGCCGAGCTGAAAGTTGATACAGTAAAGAGTAAAATAGAGAAGGTGAAAAACATTGCTGCTTAAAATAATGGATCGTTATCTGATCAAAGATAGCACTAGTGGCATGTTCACCTGGGTGGGAGCGGTAACCGTTATAATGCTGGTACAAACTCTTTTTGAACTGGCTGATTTCTTTGTTAATAAAAAAGTTCCTTTTCTCATTGTTTTGGAAATCCTCCTTCTTTACATTCCTGCTCATATGGTGATGACTTTTCCTATTTCTGGCTTATTAGCTTCGGAACTCAACTTAGGACGTCTTTCCCGGGATAGCGAATTGATAGCCATGGAGGCCAGCGGGATAAGCTTAAAAAGAATTATTTTACCCTATATCATTTTTTCTATTCTGGTAAGCGTGGGTTCTTTCGCTCTCAACGATGTAGTAGTTCCCGAGACCAATCACCGAGCGCAGGTTTTAATCCGGGAATATGTCTATAAAGAAGGCCCTCCAAAAATTGAGAAAAATGTGTTTTTCCGAGATGCCCAGAACCGCTATTTTTATGTTAACGAACTGGATAATGAAACTTGGGAGATGAAAGATGTAATAGTTTATGAAATAGGTAAAGGTCGTTCCTTTCCTGATGTGATTCTGGCTAAAAGTGCTCTATGGTTAGAAGACCGCTGGTTATTGAAAGAAGGGGTGGTACATCGTTATGATGAGAGAGGCCTGCTCACTCAGGAGATTGAATTTTCTGAGATGATTATAGATATGAAAGAAGAACTTAAAAGCTTTTTTACCGAACAGAGAAGTCCGGAAGAGATGCCTTCTCGAGAATTAAAAAAACAGATTGATATTCTGAAAGAAGCAGGGGCTAAAACTGAAAACTTTGAAGTAGCGTATCATCTTAAGTATTCTATTCCTTTTTCTGCTCTGGTTTTTATGTTGATGGGAATACCTTTAGGAGTTCAACGTACTAAAGATACAAGAACCATAGGAGTTATCGTTACCGTTATATTAGCCTTTGCTTATTATATGTTGCTCTCCATTTTTCGTTCTCTGGGAAGAGGAGGGATAATGGAGCCTATGATAGCAGCCTGGATGCCCAATATTATTTTCGGTCTGCCTGGTCTTATCCTATATTTGACGGTGGACAGGAAGTGAGGTATAAAATGAAAAAGATCTCTTTTTATCTGATGGTATTGGTGCTGGTCATTTCCTGTAGTGGAGGATGGTTAAGAGCTGAAGAAAAAAACCTTTTTGACCAGGCCATAGAAGCCCGGGGAAGAGGAGAGAATCAAAAAGCACTGAAAATCTTAGAGCGGTGTGTAGAAGAAGGAATAGAGGTGCATCGAGCTTACTTTGAGATGGGGAAAATACTCCTGGAGCAGGGAAAATATCGGCGAGCTATCTCTGTTTCTGAGAAAGCCATAAAGGCTTATGAAGAGTATTTGGAAGCTCATCCTGAAGATCATAGCGCCTGGTGGGAACTGGGTTATATTTATGAGGTTAGAAGTGATTACTCCAAGGAGTGGGATAAAGCTCAAGAGGCTTTGGAGAAAGCGGTAGAGCTTTCTCCTTCTAATTCTTTTTACCTCCTCCACTTGGGTTGGGTTTACTATAAAAAAGGAGACAGTGAGGAAGCTGAGGAAGCTTTTAGAAAGATCCTGAATAAAAACCCTAAAAATTTCCAGGCTCGTTATTTTTTAGCTGCTACATTGATTGAAGAAGGAAGGAAAGAGGAGGCTAAGGAAGAATTAACTTATATTTTAGAAGAATCTTCTAAAGAGGAGATAGCGTATAATTGGGCAGAAGAAAAATTGAAAGAATTGAAGGGGGAATCTTGATGAGGGAAAAAATTATCTTCTTAGGAGTAAGTTTAGTCTTAGTGGTTGGTATTTTTTCCGGCTGTCTTTCGGTTACAGAGAAAGGTTCCCTGGAAGGGGAAGTTTGGGGAGAAAGCGAGCCTCTTGTGGGAGCAGTGGTAGAAGGAGGAGGATGCACAGTGTTTACTGGTGAGGGGGGGAAGTTCCTTATAGAGGGGTTGTCGTCTGGAGAGCATTACTTTTTCTTTTCCTATCCTGAGTATACGGGTAAAGTGATAAAGGCGGAAGTAAAAGCTGGAGAAACGAGAAAGATTAGTCAGGAAGGTAGGGTATATTTAGTCCCCGAGGATGAGGAAAGCCTTAATAATTATATTATTGAGCTCTATAGTCTGGGTTTTTATGAGCGAGCCCTTTCTCAGGCGGATTTGTTCCTTGCTAATTATCCAGGAGGAAATTCACTACCTCAGGTTCTTTTTATTAAAGGAGCTTCCTTTTATTACCTGGGGGATTTCCAGAATGCCATTTCTTTTTTGTCTTATGTTAGAGACAATTACCCGAATAATGAATTCTCTGATGATGCACAGTATCTCTTAGCTAAAAGTTTTGGCGAAGGGCTAAAAGACTATGGACGCGCTATCACAGAATACGAATGGTTGGTGAATAATTATCCAGGAAGTGAATTTTTAGGCGTAGCTTACTTTGAGATGGGGGATTGTTATTACATTTTAGGTTTTTATCAAGAAGCCTATTCTAATTATGATAAAGCTCAGAGCTATGGTGGTGAAGCAGGAAGGAAGGCTCTCTATTCTGCTGCTCATTGTCTCTATAAATTGGAAAATTACCCGGAGGCGGCGCTTCTTTTTTCCAAATACGTAGAGCTCTATCCTCAGACCGATATATCAGATGATGCTCAATACTTTGTCGGCGCTGCCTGGTATAAGGCTGAAGAATACAGTAAAGCCTTAGTAGCCTTTCAAAATTGCGTTAATAATTATCCACAGGGAACCTGGTACAATGGAATTCTCATTGCTCCAGCAGCCCTTCTTAATCAAGGGCTTTGTCTGGAAAAACTGGGCAGATATCAAGAAGCTTACAACATTTATCTTCGAATTATCCGGGAGTACCCCGGAGCCAAGTGGGCCGATGGTAGCTCTTTAATTAAGAACGTTCAGTTTCGTATTGAATGGCTTAAAAATAACATTTTGTAGATTAACTAACATGTATGAAGAAAAAAGTGATCGGGAAATCATTACCGAGGTATTGAATGGTAATGATGACCTGTTTTATTTCTTAGTGCGCCGTTACGAAAAGCAAATTTTAAATTATATCTATCGTTTAGTAAAGCAGAAAGAAGAAGCAGAAGACCTGGCTCAAGAGACTTTTACCAAGGCTTTTTTTGCTCTTCATCAATATAATCATTCCTATGAGTTCTCTACCTGGCTTTTTCGGATTGCCCTTAATGTTTGTCGAGATTACTTCCGGCGAAGAAAAATTCTCTTTTTTTCTCTTAATACCCCGGTGGGGGAAGAAGAAGAAACAGAATGGGGAGAATTGATAGAGCAAAACTCCTTTCTTGACCCTGATGGAGAATTGGATAACCGGGAATTACGGAGGGAATTAGAAAAAGCCATTGA
The DNA here is from genome assembly GCF_012728195.1 of Candidatus Sordicultor fermentans. Taxonomy (NCBI): domain Bacteria; kingdom Pseudomonadati; phylum Atribacterota; class Atribacteria; order Atribacterales; family Candidatus Caldatribacteriaceae; genus Candidatus Sordicultor; species Candidatus Sordicultor fermentans. Next base: position 78,826 of record NZ_JAAYFP010000107.1, on the reverse strand, counting down.
TAATCTTCCTCTTAAATTCAAAGAAGTAATAGTCTTGCGTCATTTAGAAGGTTTATCTTATAGCGATATTTCTGAAATTACCAATTTACCGGTGGGTACGGTAAAAACTTATCTTCATCGCGCTCGTAAAAAACTCCAAAAAGAGTTAAAAGAATATCTGGATTAAGCGAGGGAAAGTGGTCTAGCAGGCTGCAGAATGGACCACAATGAGCTAGTTGGAATAATAGGAGAGAGCCAAAGCTAAGACGAAGATTGAAAGCTATTTTGATTACAGTACAAGAGGTGATGGAAGTGACGAGTCATTTATTTACAATGCAGGAATCACTGAAAAGAATTTTCTAGGCCAGTTTAGTTTACTTTGGTATTCTTTCTTTGAGGCTTTTTCTTATCGAGACAAATAACGGAATACTCTCATACCCCAAATTTAACATAAACTCAGGTATTAATCTTCTTTCAGGTATCAGGAAAAATTATTTACTTTTTTTCCTCGCTTGACAATTTCCAGAGTTCCTCATCACTTAAGCCAAAATAATGTCCGATTTCGTGCCACAGAACCTTCTTTACTTCCTCTGGCCAATTTTTACCGGCTACTCTTTCCAGATTTCCTAGATAAATTACTATCCGGTCGGGCATAACCAGGTTGTAACTTCTATTCCTTCGAGGAAGAGGAATACCCTGATAAAGTCCTAGTAAAAAGCGAGACCCAAACTGCTTTTGAATCTCGGGATCCGGGTAATCTTCGACTACAAATTCTACATTACTTATACTATTTTTGAAAAGGGGAGGGAGCTCTTCCAGAATTTCTTCTATTAAGAGGGAAAGTTGCTCTTTATCTATTGCCATGGTAGTCTTTTTCCTCCTTTCTCTATCAGAATATTAAAATTATACCTCATAAGGAATGGATAATCTGATATAATTGAGAACCAGGGAGATTTAAAGAAAAAGAATGGATACTAGAAATCACCATTTTATTAGCCAATGGGGTCTGAGCCATGCTGTAAATGACATTTACTGGTTTGTTCTACCTTCTATTTTGCCGCTTCTTTTAGAACAATTTGGATTGAGCTATAAATCAGCTGGTGTCATTCTTACCCTTTATTTAGGAGCTATTGCTCTCTTTTCTTTTATTTTTGGAAAACTTACTGATTCTCTTTCTCCTTTCACTCTCATAGGAGGGGGATTTTTGATAGCTTCTTTAGGCTTTTTCCTTTTAGGATGGGCAGGTAATGTCTTTGTTTTTATTTTCTTTCTTTTTGTCGCCGCTTCAGGAGTGAGTACTTATCATCCGGCAGCTTACGCTTTAGTAAGTGATAGTACCGATAAACAAAAAGGAACTCAATTAGGAAACTTTGAGTTCTGGGGAGCTTTGGGAATTTTTATTATGTTTCTTCTCTATGGAGCTCTCTTGCAGAAAATAAGTTGGAGAGGAATTCTTTATGTTACTGCCTTTCCTGGAATAATAATTGGCTATTGTTTTCTCAAGATATTTCCCAGACCAGGAAAAGAAAAACAATCTCATTTCTCTTCTTCTCCTCGGGAAACAGGATCTTCTCTTTCTTTGGGAGTCCAAATCCTTTTTTTTCTGGCTTTAGCTTTGAGAATTTTAAGTATAACCGCTATAGTAAATTTTGCTCCTACTTATCTTGTTAAAGAAAGAGCTTTTTCTCCCTCTTCTGCCAATTTAGTTACTGGTGTATTGTTCTTAGGGGGAATGCTTGCTACTTTAGTTCTGGGTAGGTTAGTAGACCGCTTTCCACCTTTCCCTTTTATACTATGGATTTCTGCTCTTACCATTCCTATCATATGGGTTCTCGCTTATGTACAAAACGCTATTTTTTTGATGATTCTCTTCTTTTTGTTGGGGAGTTGCTGGTTAGGATTTATGCCTGCCCAGAACTATATTCTCTCTTCTTTTTCTTCTCAGGGGAAAGGGCAAATTTTTGGTTTGATGATGGCTGCTACCACTTTAACTAATGCATTTGCTCCTGGTCTTTTTGGTTTAGTAGCCGACCGGATAGGAATTAGTTCCTCTATCAGGTTTTTTTCTTTGTTTGTAGCTCTAAGTTTCTTAATTTTTCTTTTGCTCTTTCCCCATTTTTCTTTACAGAGACATTCTTAAAATCTCTTCCACGTCCTTTTCATCTAAAACTTTTGTTACCCCTAAATTTCCTGATTTGACTGCCATTCTGGCCATTTCTGTTAATTTTTCTTCGCCAATTCCTGCTTCTCTTAAAGTAGTGGGAGCGCCAATTTCTCGAAACCATTCTCGGGTTCTTTCAATTCCTGCCAGTCCCAATTCCTGGTCGCTTTTATTGGCTCGAGGAATTTCCCAGACTCTTTCTGCAAACTGAGCAAATTTGTGAGGGATAACATCCAGGACATACTTCATCCACTGGGGAAAAATTATAGCTAATCCTGCTCCGTGAGGGATGTCATAAACTGCACTCAAAACATGCTCTATAGGGTGGCAGGTCCACTCTCCGCCTCCTCCTGCTTCTTCTAAAAGATGGTTGAGAGCCATAGTACCACACCACATAATTACTGCTCGCCCATCATAATCAGTGGGGTTTTGTAAAACCCGGGGAGTGTATTCAATGATGGTTTTCATCAATCCTTCTGCCCACCGGTCCTGTAGGGGGGTTTCAGGAAAAGGGTGAAAATACTGCTCGAAAACATGAGCCATCATGTCGACGATACCGTTTACGGTTTGATCTCGAGGAACGGTGTAGGTATTTTCCGGATCAAGAATGGAAAGGGTGGGATAGAGGTGAGGATTGTGAGTTCCGAGTTTTTCCAGAGTTTCCTCATTGGTGATGACGGCATTGTGATTCATTTCTGAACCAGTAGCAGCTAAAGTCAAAACAGTAACCAGAGGTATTTTACCCGGGATTTTATGCTCATCGATAAAAAAGTCCCAGGGGTCTCCCGGATAGATAGCACCTGCAGCTACAATTTTTCCGGTATCAAGAACACTTCCTCCTCCCACCGCTAAAACCAGATCGATTTTCTCCTTTTTACATATAGCTACTCCTTCCCTTACCTTATCAATACGGGGGTTGGGTTTAACTCCTCCTAACTCATAAACGACAAGTTTTTCTTCTTGCAGATGTTTCATTATTCTATCGTATAACCCATTTTGTTTAATGCTTCCTCCCCCATATATAAAGAGAACTTTTTTCCCCAGCTTCTGGCATTCTTTCCCTACCCGGTCAGTTTCTCCTTTACCAAAAATTATTCTGGTGGGATTGCAGTAATCAAAATTTCTCAATTTTGTGCCTCCTCAATTTTACTGAATTTTTTCAAACTGATCTTTACTTGCTCCACAGATGGGACACACCCACTGAGGAGGTAGGTCGGAAAACAGAGTTCCAGGCTTTATCCCTGAATCGGGGTCACCAAAAGAAGAATCATAGATATAGCCACAAACCTGACATCGATAACGCTCTTTTTCTTTGGTTTCTTCGTGGTAAGTGGCAGCGGTGCGAGGGACTCTGCCTCCTTTTATATCTCGATAGTAACTATAAGTCATTGGTTCTCCACCTTTTTCGGTAAAATCGGTTTCTAATATTTCTCCCAGAAACACAAAGTGAGTACCAGCATCTAACTCATTAACCACTTTGGCTTCTAAATAAGCCACTGTATGTTCAGTGATGATGGGCATTCCTGTCTTACCCAGGCGGTGTTTAACTTGAGATAATTTGTCAGTATCTCTACCACTGCGGAAGCCAAAGAGGCCAATGAGAGGTAGCGGAGTGTTTTTTTCCAGAACTGATACTGAAAAATAGCCACTTTTCTGTATATAGGTAGAGGTTAAACTTTCTTTGTTTACACTCACCACCAGTTGAGGAGGGAAGGCGGTTACCTGGGTTAGAGCATTTACGATAAGACCGTTGAATTTTCCTTCCCATCCCGAACATAGAATGTACATCCCGCAATTTAGAGCATAAAGAGCATCTAAATTCAAGTTTGCTCTCCTTTCTATATATCGGCTAACTTTTTCATAGTTGCTTTAGTATTCTCATAAAGCTCCCTATAAATGGAGTAATATTGGTCATAAATGTGATGGTTATCTTGGTTTACTTTAATTGTTGGACGAAAGTCTACCCACTCCTTGATTCGTTCTGGTTTATCGATTACTCCCGTTCCCAGCCCGGCCAGGAAAGCATCACCAAAGGGAGCCTCTACATCTTTGGAAAGTCTTTTCATATCGAAGCCAGTGATATCGGCAAAAATTTGTACCCAGAACGAAGAGCGAGCGACTCCCCCTACTATCCAGCACTCCGGATCAAGCTTCAAGCCCGCTTTTATTCCTTCTTCCATATTGTGGCGCAAGGAGTAAGCCGCTGCTTCTAACATTGCTCGATAGACATGGGCTCGACTGTGGTAAAGAGACAATCCAAAAATAGTTCCTCGGGCATCGGGATCCCAGATAGGTGAGCGCTCACCCATGAAATAAGGTAAAACCACCACTCCTTCGCTTCCTGGGGGAATATCTTGAGTTTGTAGTTCTAATAGGGTGTAAGCTGATATGCCGGTATTTTTTTCTACTTCTTTCTCGTATTTTCCAAATTGATCCCTGAACCAGCGGGCCAGCCCTCCAGAGGTGGCACTCCCTCCAAAAGTATAAATCAACTTATCATCATAAACTACATAAGGAAAGCTAACTAATAGGGGAGTCAGATATTGTCCTCCATGCACCGTTCCCCAGCACATTGAAGTTCCAGCCATAGCTACGTGTTCTCCTTCAGATAGCACCCCGGCGGAAAGCTGAGCTACTGGAGCATCAATTCCTCCTGATACGACTGGAGTCCCTTCCTGCAGGCCAGTTTCTCTGGCAAATTTAGCATTGAGTTTTCCTACTATATCAGAGGATTTTAAAATTTTATCAGGGAGCATTCTTTTAGGAATCCCCAAAATTTCACACATTTCTTCCGACCAGGTGCGCTTTCGAATATCAAAAACTCCTCCAATGTTTCCCGCTGACGAATAATCAGTAGCTAAAACATCGGTTAGATGATAGACCACATAGTCTTTAGGAGTGACAAACTGGTAGATTTTTTTCCACACTTCTGGCTCGTTATTACGAATCCACATCATTTTGGTAAAGCCGTAATAGGAATCAACATAATTTCCAGTAATTCCGAAAATTTTTTCCTGGGGAACATGATCTTTTACCCACTGAGTTTCTTCTCGTGCTCTTCTATCCATCCAGATTAAGCAAGGATAGAGAGGTTTTATCTCTTCGTCTACTGGAATACCTGAACCCCCATAAAGACCGCTGATAGCTAACCCCGCAATCTCCCGAGGATCGACCTTGGATTTTTCTACGCACTCAGAGATAGTTTTAACCACTGCCTCTAACCATACATCAGGCCACTGTTCTGCCCAGGAAGGTCGGGGAGTGATGACTTCATACTCTTGAAAAGCATCAGTTATAAACTCACCTTTTTCGTTGACCATGACTGTTTTGGTTCCCTGTGTACCAATATCTGTTCCCAAAAGATACATTTTTATTCACCCCTTCGGCTTTAATTTCTACTATTTTACCCTACCTTGACGAATTGCTCAAAATCTATTTTTTTAAAGGGGACTTTTCTTTATTACTTTTCCTGTAGGAGAAAGAAGGTAAATACCAGACTTGTAAAAAGGGAAGTTCACTTCTTTTTCGGGATTTATAGTGTTCTGCAAAACCGGTCATGATAGTAGGGGAAGCTCCCTTGTGCTGGTGGATGATTTTTTTCACCAGTCGTATTTGCTTTTTACGTTTTTTTGAGGTTTATAAGAGGATCTCTTCCTCAATAATATTTGTTTTTTTAGACTTTTACGGTTTTTCCAGGGGCTTATAAGGGGGGCAGCACTCTCTTATAGTCTGTTCTATGATATATTTATCTTAAATTTATCTTAAAAAGAGGAGGAAAAGTATGCTGTCTGGGATATTAAAAAGAGAGGTAATAATTTTTGACGGAGCAATGGGAACTCGCTTACAGAAATTGGGTCTTCCGGCAGGCCATCCTCCAGAGGAATGGAACCTTTCCCATCCTGAAGAGATAGCCCGGGTGCACCGAAGCTATGTAGAGGCAGGTTCTACCCTTATTCAAACCAATACCTTTGGCGCCAACCGTATTCGTCTTGAGCGTTACCACCTGGAGGGGAAAATTAAGGAAATAATCCACCAGGCAGCAGAAATAGCTAAAAGTACACTGAAAGAAGGAGTGCTGCTGGCTGCCTCAATAGGACCTCTGGGAGAATTTATTGAACCTTATGGAGACCTCTCTCCAGAAGAAGCTCAAAAAGTTTTTCAGGAACAAGTCGAGCTTTTACAAGAAGAGGGAATAAAGATATTTCACTTAGAGACTTTCAGTTTTTCTTCCGAAGCTCTTTTAGCCTTGGAGGCAATTAAAAATTCTGGTGGTGAAGCCATAGTTAGTTTTACCTTTGAGGAGCGGGGCGAGGAACATTTTACCACTTTAATGGGAGAAAGCCCCCATCAAATAGTGGAAATTTTTAAAGATGAATCCATCGCTGCTCTGGGTGCTAACTGTGGAGGAGGGATAAAGGAGATAATAGAAATTGCCCGTCAATATCGAGAAAGCTATCCCGGGCCTCTTTCTTTTAAACCTAATGCTGGTATTCCTCAAGTGGTGGAAGGAGAGGTAATTTATACCGAAACTCCGGAAGATTTTGAAAGAGGAACTAAACAATTACTTCAATTGGGAGCAAGCATAATTGGTGGATGTTGTGGAACAGATGAAAAGTATATTGCTGCCATCAAAAAAGCTATTCAAGAAGTGTCTGTTTTCAAACCACAACTTTAGACTTTCTCGGTGAGGGAAGAATTGTTTCCCCTCCTAAAAAAGAGGCTATTTCTTCCAGCTTATAAAAAGGAGGGGATTTTACTCCTTCCCGGGCAGGATTTCGATCCAGAGCATTAATTTGCACCCGATGAGGAGAAACGAGGGCGATTTTCTCTTTGAGAAAATTTAGCTCTCTTTCTGAGTCGTTTATCCCTTCTACTATAAAAACCTCTAACCATATTTCCCCCGGGAAATGTTTACGTAGTTTAATTAAGCTCTCTATGTAAGAATTTAGAGTAATCCGAGGATGAGGCTGGTCAATGGCTTGGAGAGCTTGAGGAGAAGCAGCGTCCAGGGAAGGAATTATGATATCCATTTCCTTTATTTCTTCTAAAAGTTCTTCATAGAAAGCAAAAAGAGTTCCGTTGGTGATTAGGACTAATTTTTGCTCGGGGAAGAGTTTTTTGATAAAATGGGCGATTTCTCCTAAAGCAGAATGAAGCGTGGGCTCTCCCCAGCCGGCAAAAGTGATACAATAAGGAGGCGCGCTGCGAAATTGGGAAGAGGAAGCATATTTTTTGAGACTTTCTATCACTTCTTGAGTGGGAATATATTCTTTTCTTTCTGTGGTTAAATTGGTGGTCACTCCGCATTCACAATATATGCAGTTCAAGCTGCAAGTTTTATAAGGGAGGAGATTGATTCCCAGAGAACTGCCTAATCTTCGTGATAATATGGGTCCAAAAATACATTTTTTTGCCATAAGTTTTCCTTCTCTCTACAAATCTTCTAAGAAAATCTTTAACCCCACTAATATAATAGCTATTCCTCCCATTACCTCGGGAGAGGAAAAAACTCCTCTTATTTTATGTCCTAAGGAAACTCCTGAATAAGTCATAAATAGTGCTACTATTCCGATAATCAGAGCGGAAAACCAGATATTTTTACCCATAAGGGCAAAAGAGAATCCTACTGCTAAGGCGTCGATACTGGTAGCTAAAGAAGCAAGAAAGAGAGGCCAGCCTCGACTGAAGTCTATAAGAGGTGTGTCGCTATCTCTTTTCCACCCTTCATAAATCATCTTCCCTCCCACTAAAGATAGTATTCCTAAAACTACCCAGTGGTCAAAAGAGCTGATAAATCGTGCTACTTGTCGACCCACTCCAAAACCCACGAGTGGCATGAAAAACTGAAAAGCACCAAAGGAAAACGAGAGACGCAATCTGGCATCTCGCGGGCAGGCCTTCTGGCACATCCCGAAGGCTGTAGCTAAAGAGAAGGCGTCTAAACCTAATCCTATAGCGATAATAAATGTTTCTAACAATGAGATCCTTCCTTTTTAAAACCTGGTGGATTATACCATAAAGGCTTTTGCTTTTTAAAGAGATATCGAAACTTAATATTTATTCTCATTCACAGATTAATTTTAAAAAGTTTTTGTCCGAAAAACCGATTCAATTGAACTACTTTTTGTAATGAATTATAATACATTTAAATAATTACAGGGAGGAAAAAATGATGGCTAACCTTTCGGTTGATGAAGAAATAATTTCTCCAGACCAAGAAGAAGCCCTGGAGCTGATTTTGCAGAAATTCAAAGGGAAACCAGGTAGTTTAATTCAGGCTTTGCATGCTGCCCAGAACTTGATTGGTTATCTACCACCCCCGGTTTTGAAAAAGGTTTCCCATGTTCTGGACATTCCCTTAAGCGAAATTTACGGGATAGTTACTTTTTATCACTTTTTCTCTCTCAAGCCTCGAGGAAAACATATTATTCAGGTTTGCTTGGGAACAGCTTGCTATGTGAGAGGAGGACAAGAAATTCTCAATCGTTTGGAGGAGGATTTAGAAATTGGAGTAGGAGAGGTAACCGAAGACAGATTGTATTCCCTGGAAGTAATGCGTTGTGCTGGGGCTTGTGGTTTAGCACCGATAGTTAAGATTGACAACGATATTTATAAGAGGGTAAACCCTGCTCAAATTATGGATATAGTTAAGAGCTATTCCTAATTTTATGAAGGAACTTTCTTTACACATTTTAGATGTAGTGGAAAATTCTCTCCGGGCTAAAGCAAAAAAAGTAAGGATTTCTATCCTGGAGGATACCCGGGAAAATCGTCTGGAGTTGGTTATTGAGGATGACGGAGAAGGCATGGATGAGGAAACATTAAAAATGGTGAGGGACCCTTTTTTTTCTGGACAGGGTAAGAAGGTGGGAATGGGCATTCCTCTCTTAGATCAATTAACCAGGCAATGCGAGGGGAATTTAGAGATATTATCGGAAAAAGGTAAAGGAACCACTGTGCGAGCAACTTTTCAAAGAGATAATCTTGATTTACCCCCTCTGGGAAAACTGGCTGATACTCTTTTTGTGATTATGGCTTCTCATCCAGAAGTGGAGCTGGAATTTATCCACCGAATAGATGATTGCCAGTGGTTATTTAACAGTAAAAAGATAGAGGAAGAATTAGATTTAACCGAGGAAAACCGGGGTGTACTTTTGCCTGCTATTCGGGAGTGGATTGAGTATCAAGAAGAAATATTGAAGGGAGGAATTGGGAATGAAGATAAGTAGTATAGAAGATTTAAGACGGATTAAAGAAGAAGCGCAAAAAAGAACTTTATTGAGAGAAGGAAAGGCTGATTATAGAGTGGTAGTGCATATGGGGACCTGTGGTATAGCAGCAGGAGCGAGAGAGGTAATGTCAGCCATTCTGGATGAAATTGCTAAACGAGGTCTCACTAACGTTATGGTTACCCAGGCCGGTTGTATCGGACTCTGTGATCGAGAACCTCTGGTGAGCGTGGAAAAGGGGGAGGAGCGAATTTTATATGGTGATATTACCCCGGACAGGGCTCGACAAATCATAGCTTCTCACCTGGTTAATGGCCAGATTGTAGGAGATTGGGTAGTGCATGCTGAAGGCAGGGCGAGGAGGTAAAGTGGATGGTTGAACAGGAAAGATGTCAGGTACTTCTATGTGCTGGTGCGGCTTGTATTTCTTCTGGGGCTTTAAAAATAAAGGAAGCTCTGGTAAGGGAGCTTCAGAAAAATGCCTTGGATAATGAGGTAAGGTTGATCGAGACTGGTTGTGTGGGTCCTTGTAATTTAGGACCACTGGCCATTATCTACCCGGAGGGGGTTTTTTATCAGAAACTAACTCCTGAAGACGCAAAAGAGATAGTTGAGGAACATCTTCTTAAAGGGAGGGTGGTAGAGAGGTTACTATATCAGCCGCCCCAGGAAGAAAGAAAAAAGTTTTTGCGAGAAATTGATTTTTTTGATAAGCAACTAAAAATTGCTCTGCGAAATTGTGGTTTCATCAATCCTCTGAACATTGAAGAATATATCGCTCGTGACGGATATTTAGCTCTCTCTCGAGTTTTGACTGAGATGACTCCTGAGGAAGTAATAGCAGAAGTTAAAAAGTCAGGTCTTCTGGGTCGAGGCGGAGCAGGCTTCCCTACGGGCTTAAAGTGGGAGCTTACCCGGCAAGCTAAAGGCTATCCCAAGTTTATCATTTGTAATGCTGATGAGGGAGACCCGGGAGCTTTTATGGATAGAAGTATTTTAGAAGGTGACCCGCATTCCGTAATTGAGGCCATGACTATCGCCGGCTATGCAGTAGGAGCAGAAAAAGGCTATGTTTACGTTCGGGCAGAATACCCTTTAGCGGTAGAGCGACTGGAATATGCTATAAATCAAGCTCGAGAATATGGTCTTCTGGGAGAAGATATACTCAACAGTGGTTTTAACTTTGATGTCGAGATTCGTATTGGAGCGGGAGCTTTTGTCTGTGGAGAAGAAACAGCTTTGATTGCATCTGTAGAAGGAAAAAGGGGCATGCCTCGCCCTAAACCTCCTTATCCTGCTCAGGAAGGATTATGGGGGAAACCCACAGTGATTAACAATGTGGAAACCTATGCCAATATTCCCCCCATCATATTACAGGGGGCAGATTGGTTCCGGTCTATTGGAGCAGAGAATAGCAAAGGTACTAAAGTTTTTGCTCTGGCTGGAGATATAAATAATACCGGTTTAGTAGAAGTGCCTATGGGTATTAGCCTGGGAGAGGTCATTTATGATTTAGGAGGAGGTATTCGGGGAGGCAAAAAACTAAAAGCGGTGCAGATTGGAGGGCCTTCAGGAGGATGTATCCCGGTTGGGTATCTCAATGTTAAAATCGATTACGATTCTCTGAAAGAGTTAGGAGCCATTATGGGCTCGGGTGGTCTCATAGTTATGGATGAAGATACCTGCATGGTGGATCTGGCTCGATTTTTCCTGGAGTTTGTTCAAGACGAATCGTGCGGGAAATGCACTCCCTGCCGAATAGGCACTAAAAGGATGTTAGAAATTTTACAGAGGATTACCCAGGGAGAAGGAAGAGAAGGAGATATAGAGCGTTTGGAAGATTTAGCTAACCAGATCAAGACCACCGCTTTGTGCGGTCTGGGGCAAACTGCTCCCAATCCGGTTTTGAGTACTATTCATTATTTTCGGGACGAATACGAGGCTCATATTCGAGAGAAAAAATGTCCAGCAGTGGTGTGCCGGCCATTATTTGTGTCTCCCTGTCAGCATGCCTGTCCTCTGGGTATAAATATTCCCGGTTATATTTCTTGTATTAAAGAGGGCGATTATTTGGGCGCTTTACAGATTATCAGGGAAGATAACCCGCTTCCTTCAGTTTGTGGGCGGGTTTGTCATCGGCTTTGCGAAAGTAAGTGTAGGCGTGGAGATATGGATGAGCCGGTAGCTATTGATGATTTAAAGCGTTTTGTGGCTGATTATGCCCGGCAAAATCGGATAGCCTTGCCAGTGGTTATGGATAGAAAACGAGATGAATCAGTAGCTGTGGTGGGTTCTGGTCCTGCGGGACTCACTTGTGCTTATTATCTGGCCCGGCTGGGTTATTCGGTAACCATTTTTGAAGCTCTTCCTGTAGCGGGAGGAATGTTAGCTGCAGGTATTCCTCCTTATCGTTTGCCTCGAGAGGCTCTGGAATATGACATTAATCAAATTAAGGCTATGGGAGTAAAGATAGAGCTCAATAAAGCGGTGGGTAAAGAAATTAGCTGGAAGGAAGTACGGGAAAAGTTTGATGCTGTTTTCCTGGGTATAGGAGCCTGGAAGAGCGCTCCTTTAGGTATTCCTGGTGAAAATCTCTCTGGAGTAGTTGCCGCTCTCGACTTTCTACGCGACTTTAATTTAGGAGGCTATGTTGAGGTTCCCCGTCGAGCAGTGGTGGTGGGAGGAGGAAATGCAGCCATAGACGCTGCTCGTACTCTTCTTCGTCTGGGAGCAGAGGAGGTAAACGTAGTTTATCGGCGTACCAGAGGTGAAATGCCTGCTATTTCCGAAGAAGTAGAAGCTGCAGAAGAAGAGGGCGTTATTTTCCACTTTTTGATGGCTCCACTTGAAGTGATAGGAGAAAATGGCAAAGTAAAAGGTATCAGGTTGCAAAGGATGAAGCTGGGAGAATTTGACCGTAGTGGAAGAAGGAGACCTATCCCTGTAGAAGGTGCAGAAGCTTTCTGGGAATGCGATATGGTGGTGGAAGCAGTGGGTCAAATTCCGGAAGTGGAGAGTTTAGGAGAGATGTTATCTGTGGACCATCGAGGTAATATTTTAGTGGACCGTTATTCTCTTTCTACCTCCCTTCCTGGAGTTTTTGCTGGAGGGGATGCTATAGGTGAAGAGGCTACCGTGGTTCATGCTATGGCTCTGGGTAAAAAAGCAGCCTTTAGTATTCACCAGTATCTGCGGGATTTGAAGCCTGAGGAAGAAGAAGTTATAATCCGGCCAGAGCGACCCAAAATTCTGGAGGAGCCACCAGTTTTACAAGAAATCCCTCGAGTTAAACCACCGGAGCTACCTGTAAGAGAGCGAGTGTGTTCTTTTTCGGAAGTGAAGCTCTGTCTGGAAGAGGAAGACGCTCGTCGGGAGGCAGAACGATGTTTGCGCTGCGATCTGGAAAAAGTATTGAAAAAATACCAGGAAATAGTTATGGCTGAGGAGGAGGTTCAATGACTGGATTAGCAGTTTATGAGGAGATAGATGAAATTATCGGGAAACATCAAGAGGAGAAAACTCCTCTTCTTTCTATTCTGCAAGAGATACAGGAGAGATGGCGATATCTCCCCGGGGATGTTCTAGGATATGTATCCCGGAAATTAGATGTTCCGTCCAGTATGGTATGGGGAGTAGCCACTTTTTATTCCTTTCTGAAAACAGAACCGGCAGGTGAATACGTCATCAGAGTTTGTTGCAATGCTCCCTGTCATGTTAATGGTTCTGTGGACGTTTTGAAAACCTTGCAAAAGGAGTTAGGTATTAAAGAAGGGGAAACTTCCCGAGATGGCAAATTTACTCTGGAGACGACCAGCTGTTTGGGAGTTTGTGGTGTTGCTCCCGCTATGATGATTAACGATGTAACTTATGGCAATCTCTCAGAAGACAGAATCCGAGAGATTTTAGCCCTTTACCGGTAGGAGGACGCGTATGTTTTATCGCAGTCATGTTTTAGTGGAGATGACCAGTAATTCTCTGGTTCGGGGAGCAGCTCAAATTAAAGAGAGACTGGAGAGAGAAATTGAAAGGTTAGGTTTAGATAAAGAAATTAAAGTTCTGGAAACTGGTAGCCTTGGGGCAGCCCTTCCCTCTCCTTTTGTGGTGGTTTACCCTGATAACATCGTTTATGCTCCGGTTACAGTGAGCGATGTAAAAAGGATTGTAGAAGAGCATTTCTGGAAAGGAAGACCAGTGGGAGATTTGATTTTCTCTCCTTCAGAACGGAGAGAAATTGGTGTTTTTTTACCTTATTTTCCACTGACTAAAGAAAAAAGGGTGGTTTTACGCAATAGCGGTCAGATTGATCCCACTAACATTGAAGAATATATCGCTCGTGACGGATATTTAGCTCTCTCTCGAGTTTTGACTGAGATGACTCCTGAGGAAGTAATAGCAGAAGTTAAAAAGTCAGGTCTTCTGGGTCGAGGCGGAGCAGGTTTCCCTACGGGCTTAAAGTGGGAGTTTACTAAAAATGCAGAAGGAGTGGAAAAATATATAGTATGCAATGCTGATGAGGGAGAGCCAGGAACTTTTAAAGACCGACTTATTTTAGAAGGTGACCCTCATTCCATAATTGAGGCCATGGCTATTGCCGGTTATGCAGTAGGAGCTGGAGAGGGTTACATCTATGTGCGAGGAGAATATCCCCAGAGTATTAACCATTTGAGAATAGCCATTGAGCAAGCCCGAGAATATGGTTTGTTAGGGGAAAATATATTGGGTTCCTCCTTTAGTTTTGAAGTGCGTATTCGTAAAGGGGCAGGAGCCTACATATGTGGAGAAGAGACTGCTCTTTTAGAGTCCATTGAGGGGAAAAGAGGAATACCTCGAAACAAGCCTCCTTATCCTGCTCAAGAGGGATTATGGGGGAAACCAACAGTAATTAACAATGTGGAAACTCTGGCCAATATTCCTCCTATCATATTACAGGGCGCAGATTGGTTTCGGTCTATTGGAACTCCCACCTGTACAGGTACTAAAGTTTTTACCTTGACTGGTAATGTAAACAATCTGGGCTTAATCGAAGTTCCTATGGGTATTACCTTAAGGGAACTGATTTTTGAGGTGGGAGGAGGTATCCGGGGGGGTCATAACCTGAAATTAGTTCAAACTGGTGGTCCCTCAGGTGGTACTATGACTCCTGACCTTTTAGATGTTCCGATGGCTTTTGATACTCTTTCCCGTTACGATTCGGCTTTAGGGTCGGGAGCACTTACGGTAATAGATGATACTCACTGTATCGTAGATGTGGTTAGAAATTTTATGGAGTTTTTTCTTTATGAATCGTGCGGGAAATGTACTCCCTGCCGGGTGGGGACTAAGAGGATAGTGGAAATTCTAAATAGAATAAGTGAAGGCAGAGGAGAACCCTCCGATCTTGAAAATCTACGCTATATGGGAGAACATATAAAAAGTACATCTTTTTGTGGTTTAGGACAGGCTGCTCCTAATCCTCTTTTGCGCTCTTTAAGTTTTTTTGAGGAGGAATTTAGAGCTCACCTGGAAGAGAAAAGGTGTCCTGTGGATACTTGTTCTATGAAAACTAAAACTAAAATTTTGATTTGAATAAGGAGTTGAAGAGCCCATGGCTAAAATAGTAGAGGAAATGAAAGAAGGAACGGGTCAAAAAAAGTTGGTTACTATTTATTTAGATGGGAGAGAAGTGAAGGTACCAGAAGGGGTTAGTATCTTAGAAGCTTGCAATATGGAAGGTATAAAAATTCCCACCCTTTGTTATTTTGAGGGATTAACTCCCTGGGGAGGATGTCGAATCTGCATGGTGGAAGTAGAGGGACAACCTAATCTTGTGGCCTCCTGTGTTACTGACGTGCGAGAAGGTATGAAAATCAAAACTTCCTCTAAAAAAGTGAGAGAAGCTCGTAAAACTAATCTCGAGCTTTTGCTTTCTAATCATCCTCTGGATTGTCAATTGTGTGACCGCAATGGTTCTTGCGAGTTACAGGATTTATCCTATCAGTTTGGTGTGCGAGAAATCCGCTTTCCTGGAGAGAAAAAGACTTACGAGGTGGATAGAAGCAGCCCTTCAATTAAGAGAGATGCTAACCGCTGCATCCTGTGTGGTCGCTGTATCAGAGCTTGCCAGGAAATACAGGCAGTTTTTGCCATCGATTTTGCTAATCGAGGATTTGATAGTTTAGTCAGTCCTTCGCTGGGGCTTCCCTTAGGAGAGAGCGTATGTGTTAACTGTGGACAGTGTATTCTGGCCTGTCCCACAGGAGCACTTTCTGAAGTTTCTCATGTGGAAATGGTATGGGAAGCCTTAGAAGATCCAGAAAAATTTGTAATCTTGCAAACTGCTCCAGCTATAAGAGTAAGTATTGGGGAACCTTTTGGTTTACCCCCGGGAACAGTGACTACTGGTAAAATGGTAGCAGCATTCCGGAGATTGGGATTTGACCGGGTGTTTGATACTAATTTTGCTGCCGACCTCACCATTATTGAAGAGGGGACGGAATTTATCAATCGTTTGCAAAAGGGAGGGAAATTACCTCTCATAACTTCTTGCAGTCCAGGATGGATAAAGTTTATGGAGCATTTTTATCCTGAGCTAATGGAGAATGTTTCTACCTGTAAATCTCCGCAGCAAATGTTTGGAGCAGTAGCTAAAACTTACTATGCTCAGAAATTAGGAATAGATCCTCAGGATATGGTAGTGGTTTCCATTATGCCCTGTACGGCTAAAAAATTTGAATGTCAGCGGGAAGAGATGAAATCCAGTGGTTGTCAGGATGTAGATTATTCTCTCACCACTCGAGAAGCAGCCCGAATGCTTAAAGAAAAAGGTATCGATTTAAGAGAGATGCCGGAAGAAGAATTTGATGACCCCCTGGGTATTTCTACCGGGGCAGCAGCGGTTTTTGGTGCTACAGGAGGAGTGATGGAAGCTGCTCTTCGCTCAGTTTATGAAATAGTTAGTGGTAAAACTTTAGAGAGTCTGGATTTCTATGATGTACGGGGAATGGAAGGAGTGAAGGAAGCTACAGTTAATATTGATGGTTTAGAGGTAGGTGTAGCCGTAGCTCACAGCTTAGGTAATGCCCGTAAAATTTTGGACCAAATTAAGGAAGGAAACTCCAAATACCATTTTATTGAGATCATGGCCTGTCCGGGGGGATGCATCGGTGGAGGAGGGCAACCTATACCCACCGATCTGGATATTAGAATGAAGAGAATTGAGGCTATCTACCAGGTAGATAAAAATCTTTCTCTGCGAAAGTCTCATGAAAACCCGGCAATAAAACAATTGTATGAGGAATTTCTGGGTGAGCCCAATGGAGAAAAAGCCCATCAATTGCTACATACCCATTATCTTCCTCGGGAGAAAATGTAGAACTATAAAGGGGCAGCACCCCTTATAACCCTCGAAAGGAGGAAAGGCAAGAAACTTAAAAAATTTGAATACTACTGAGGAAGGAAAAGAATCTTACTCAGTATAGGGGAATCCCCCATTATTAACTAAAAAGGGTGTTATTAATATGATTTTTGCAGTTAACTACAATTCCGAAGAAGAGGTGATTCTCTCCATCGACCCGGGAAAAGAAAAAGTAGGGGTGGCGGTTCTCTCATCGCAAGGAGAGGTCTGGTTTCGGAAGATATTAACGGAAGAAGAAGTAGAGGAAGAAATTCAGATTCTCAAGAAGCAGTATGGATATTCTCAAATAGTAGTGGGAGACAGCACTGGTAAAGAGAAAATTCTGGAGATCTTGAGAAAAATGGGTCTCGCGTTTGCTTTGGTAGATGAGCGTAATAGCTCTGAAGAAGCCCGAAAATTGTATTTTCGGGCTCATCCCCCTCGGGGTTGGAGAAAGATTGTTCCCCTTTCTTTTCTCTATCCCGATGCGCCTTTCGATGATTGGCAGGCAGTGGTGATAGGAAGACGTTATCTTGATCAGAAAAAGAGTGAAAAAAATGGAAGAAAATAGTGAATTAAGAAAAGTTATTCCTTCTTTGGCCCGTAGAGCTATAGAATATTATCTGAAAGAAGGGAAATATCTCCCTCTTCCCCTCGGGCTTCCTTCTTATCTTATCAGTGAGAAGCGAGGGGTTTTTGTTTCTTTGAAAAAGAAAGGAAGATTACGGGGCTGTATTGGCACTTATATTCCCAGATATGAAAATATAGCACAAGAAATAATTCATAACGCAGTTAGCGCTGCCACTCAAGACCCCCGCTTTCCCCCTCTTCAGGAGGAGGAGTTGCCTTTTGTAAGTGTGTCGGTAGATATTTTATCTTATCCCGAAGAAGTGAATAGTTTAGAAGAATTAGACCCTAAAAAATATGGAGTTATCGTGGAAAAAGGTTGGAAAAGGGGGTTATTGCTTCCCGACATTGAGGGAGTAGATACCGTAGATGAGCAAATTCGTATTGCTCTGGCTAAAGCAGGAATTTCCCCTCAAGAGAAATTTACTATTTATCGCTTTACCGTGGATAGGTATGAGGAAGAAGATTGAAAGTAGCTCGCTTTTTCACTGACTTAGAAAATAAAAGAGTACAATGCTTTCTCTGTCCTCACCGGTGCATAATTGCTGAAGGGAGAAATGGAACTTGCCGGGTGAGAAAAAATGATGGGGGAGTATTGTATGCTCAGACTTATGGGAAAATCTCTTCCTTCGCCTTAGACCCTGTAGAAAAAAAGCCCCTCTATCATTTTTATCCTGGAAGAAACATTTTCTCAGTAGGGAGTGTGGGGTGTAATCTTCATTGTTCTTTTTGTCAGAACTGGTCGATTTCTCAAACTAACCCGGATAATTTCTCTTTACGAGAGATAAGTCCGGAAGATTTAGCTCGCCGGGCTCAAAGAGATGGTTCTATAGGTTTATCTTATACTTATAACGAGCCTTTCATCTGGTGGGAATTTGTTTATGATACAGCTCAGCTGATACGAAAAGAAGGACTTAAAAATGTGCTGGTTACCAATGGTTATGTGGAAGAAGAACCTCTCCGAGAGTTGTTACCCTGGATAGATGCTATGAATGTGGACCTCAAATCTATGGATGATGATTTTTATCGCCGTTACTGTGGAGGAACTCTTCAGCCTGTTTTGAAGACCATTGAAATTTCTGTTCGAGAGGGCACTCATGTGGAGATAACCAATTTAATAATCCCGGGCTTAAATGATCGCTGGGATCTAATTGAAAAGCTGGTGAGCTGGATTTATGATTTGAATCCCAGTATTCCTCTGCATTTTTCCCGCTACTTTCCAACTTACAAACTTGATAATCCTCCCACTCCGGTTTCTTTTTTAGAGGAAGTTTACCATTTTGCTCGGGAGAGGTTACCTTTTGTTTATCTGGGTAATATAGGAGGAGGAAAAGGAAATATTACTTTTTGTCCCACCTGTAGAAGGGAGGTGGTGATAAGGAGAGGATATCAAGTAGACACCTCAGGGCTTTTGGGAAATCGTTGTCGCTTTTGTGGTTCTTCTTTGCCCTTTTACCATGAAACATAAAAAAATATTGTTAGTTTTTTTGTTTTTTATTTTTTTGTTCTCGGGATTTTCCTTTCGAGATAAAGAGGAAAAGAAAACTTTTTTTGGTTTTGATACCTGGATAGAAGTGGAACTTCCTCAGGATAGTGCTCTTCTTTTCCCCCGGATTTCTTCTTTAGTTACTCATCTGGATCAACTCTGGAATCGTTTTTCTCCTCGGAGTATGGTTTTTAAAATAAACCACTCTTCCTTTCCTCTTTCAGTGGATGAGGATACCTTTCGAATATTAGAAGAAGCACAAAAGGGAGGAGAAGAAACTCAGGGGTTTTTCAATATCTTGATTGCTCCTCTTTTGGATTTGTGGGGTTTCCCTGGGCAACCTTCTATTCCTGGAAAAGAAGAAATAGAAGAAACAGTGGATAAAATAGGAAAGAGCAAACTGCATCTGGAGAAAGAAAGTAAAAGAGTATTTATTGAAGGAGAAGGCCAGATAGATTTAGGTGGTATAGCTAAAGGTTACCTGATAGATGAAATAGTTTCTCTGCTGCAGAAGGAGAGAGTTTCTCAAGCATTAATCAATGCAGGAGGAGAAATTTTTGCCCTGGGAAAAGAAATTAAAGCAGGAGTCCGTCATCCTCGTGAGGAAAAACTTCTGGGCTATATTATAATTAAGGATGAGGCAGTATCTACCTCTGGAGATTATTATCGGTTTTTTGAGGAAGAAGGTGTGCGTTATCATCATATTTTAAATCCTTTCACCGGTTATCCGGGAAGAGACTTTTGGAGTGTGACAGTGGTTAGCAAAAAGGCAACTCTTGCTGATATTCTCTCCACTGTTATTATGGCAGGAGGAAGAGAGGCCCTAGTAGTGGTAGAGAAAAATTTTCCGGAGATAAAAATTTTAGCGGTAGAAGAGGGAGGTAATGTTTATCTTTCTCCTTCTATGGAGAAAGTTTTTTTTACTGAGTGAAAATGAATGGAAACAGAAACCAAAAACTTTTGATACTGATAGTATTAGTGGTGATATCATCTCAGATTTTAATCTGGGCAGTTCGAGCTGAGGATAATAAAATAGAGAATCTCCACTCTTTTTTTCTTCCTCTTTATCGAGGGAGTGAGTGGATAAAAGATATTTTTTGGGGATGGGGGAAATTTTTCCAGGACCAAAAATCTCTGAGAGAAGAAAATCAGAAGCTCAAAGAAGAGTTAGAGAAACTTAGAGCTGATAACATTTTATTACAGGAGAGGATAGAGGAATTGAAAATAAAAATAGAAGCTGGGGCAATGGAAGAAAAGCTACCTTTTGAGGTGATACCGGCTCAGGTGATAGGACGTGACCCTTACGATTGGTGGGGTAAAGCCATTATTGATCAAGGAAAAGAAGAAGGAGTGGGTGAGGGGTTGGTAGTAGTTACCTACCAGGGTATGGTGGGCAAAATAGAGGAAGCTTACCCCCATCATTCAGTGGTAAGACTTCTTTTAAGCCCTTCTCTATCGGTAGGAGTCTTGGTTCAAAGAACCCGGGATTTAGGGGTAGTTACTGGAAACGGAGAAGGTTTGTGCATCATGAAATATATTTATCGAACTTCCGACCTTAGAGAAGGAGATATAGTTATAACCTCGGGTTGGGGAGAAAATACTCCTCGAGGAGTTGTTGTGGGAAGAGTGTCTCAGATAGGGGAGGATGATGGCAGTCTTTTCAAGGATGTAATAGTAGAACCCAGTTGTGATTTTTCTCTATTGGACAAGGTTTTTGTAATTAAAGCTCTCTCTGAGAAATTGGAATGATTGAGAAAATTGGTGTCTTTTTTTTTCTCCCCCTTTTATGGGAGTGGATAAGTTCTTCCTTTCTGGTGTATCTTTGGTTTCCTCTTAGCCATTTGCATATTTTTTCTTTTTTGATGGTTTCTTTGTTTTGGGAGGGAAAAGAAAGTACTCTGGATTTTCTCCTTATTTTGCTTTTAGGAATAACTTCTGACCTTTTACTTTTTTCCCCCTGGGGAGCATATCTTTTTATTTTGTCGAGCCTTGCTCTTTTTACTTATTTGTGGGTGAAGTTTTTTTCTACCAGCTTTGTCTCTCTTTCAGTTATTTTCTTCTGCCTTCCTCTTTTAGAATTGGGCTTGGAATGGGTAGTGGCTGCTCTGGGAGAAACAACTTTGCCCTTTCTTCCTCTTTTGGGAGCTAAATTGCTGAGCATTCCTCTTAATATTTTTTTGTTTTACTGGTGGCAAAAAAGAGAAACACGCCGAGGTTTAGAGTATGTGGAATGACGAAATACAGGAGCGGGTGAACCAGAGAATTACTTATCTTTCTCGCTTGTTTTTAATTATACTCATACTTTTATCTTTTCGATTTTGGTATCTCAGTGTTTTGCAAGGGGATTGGTACAAACAAAAATCAGAACAAAACCGAGTAAGAATTTTTTCTCTTCCTCCCATTAGAGGTAGCATTTATGATCGCAATAATCAAGTATTAGCTGAAGATGTCCCTCGCTTCCGCTTGATTTTTGAAAAAGGAGGAGTAGAAGTGGAAGAAATAGAAAAAAGAGTGGAAAGAATTTTAGGAAGAGAGCTTTCTCCCCCTTTTCCGGAAAGAGCAGTAGGAGAAATAATCTTGGTTGACCAACTGAGCATGGAAGAGGTGGTTAAAATAGAGGAGGCCCAGAATGAATTGCCTGGAGTGATAGTGGAAAGTTATCCGGTTCGTCATTATCCTTGTGGTGAACCATTTGCCCATGCAGTGGGTTACGTAGGAAAGATAAATGCCGAGGAGTTTAAAATGCTGCGCTCTGAAGGCTATGAGATGGAAGACAGAATAGGAAAGACAGGAGTAGAGCTGGAATATGAATCTCTTCTTCGAGGAGAAAAAGGATACCGAAGAATAGAAGTCAACGCTTTAGGAAAGGTAGTAGGAGTTCTGGATTATAGACCTCCTTACTTTAAAAATTCGGTAGTATTGACTTTAGATAGAGAGCTTCAGGAATATAGTTATGATTTGCTGAGTAATAAAAATGGAGTGATCATAGTAGGAGACCCCTATACGGGAGAGCTTTTTGCTTTGGTAAGTAAACCGAGTTTTGACCCTCAGCTCTTAAGCTGGGGGATGAGCGCTGAGGAATGGAATACTTTATCTCAAAATAAAGACAGACCTCTTACTAATCGCCCTCTTCAGGCTCTCTATCCTCCTGGCTCTCTTTTTAAATTAGTGATAGTTACTGGAGCTTTAGAAGAGGGACTAACAGGCAGAAATCGGAAAATTTTTTGCCCTGGTTTTCTAGATTATAATGAATGGCGGTACCCTTGCTGGAGAAGAGGAGGGCACGGGTCTGTTGGTATAGAAGAGGCTATTGCCCAGTCTTGTAACGTTACTTTTTATACCCTGGGCTTGGAACTGGGACCGGACAAAATTATAAACTGGGCTAACAAGCTGGGAGTGGGTCAACCTTCGGGCATAGATTTACCAGGAGAGAAGAACGGTTTTTTGCCTACTCCAGAATGGAAGAAAAGACAGCTTAAAGAGATGTGGTATCCTGGTGATACTATTAATTTGTCCATCGGACAGGGGTATCTTTTGGTCACTCCTCTCGAAATGTATCGAGTGGTAAGTAGCATTGCTACCCGAGGAGAAGTTTACAAGCCTCATGTACTTAAAAAAGTGCTAAATAGTAAAAGGGAAGTAGTTAGAGAGGTTGCTCCGGTTTTACAGGATAGAATAGAGTTGAGAAATGAGACCTGGGAGTCTCTCATCCGAGGGATGGAAAAAGTGGTGAATAGTGGAACCGGCCGGGTTTGCCGAGGTTTACCGGTTAAACTGGCAGCGAAAACCGGTACGGCTCAAAATCCTCAAGGAGAGGATCATTCCTGGTTTTCGGGGTTTTTTCCTTCTTCTCATCCTCAAGTAGCTTTTTTAGTATTGATAGAACATGGAGGAGATGGAAGTGGTGAGGCGGCACAAACGGCTAGGAAATTGATTGAATGGTGGGAAGAAAATCGAGGAGGAAAAAGTGGAAAATAAAGTGGAAGATAAAGCCATGGTTTTAGTTCTTATTGCTCTTTCCCTCATTGGGGTATTGGCAGTATATAGTGTTGACCCCTTGCGAGGAGAGGGATGGGGAGAAAGCTTATTTAGTAGACAAATTATCTGGAACTTAATTGGCTGGGTAGCCTTTCTCTTCTTCAGTCAGATAGACTACTATCAATTGGTAAAAAGAGGATGGCTCTGGTATTTTTTAATGGTTTTATCTCTGGGAGCAGTTCTAATTTTTGGAGAAGGCGATGAAACAGGTTCTCGTCGGTGGCTTTTTTCTCAATCGGTACAACCTTCAGAAGGAGCGAAAGTCGCCCTGGCTTTATTTCTGGCTCATTATTTTTCTGAGCAGAGGGAAAGCTTTGACTTCTGGCCGCTTCTCATTAAAAGTGGAATACTTTCTTTTATCCCTCTGGTGCTTATTTTTGAGGAGCCGGATTTAGGGTCTTCTCTGGTTTTACTGGTTATCTGGTTAGGAGCGTTGTTTGTTTGTGGTTTTAGTGCTAAGAAATGGGCAGTAATAGGAGGAATAGGAGGGGGGCTTTTACCTCTTTCCTGGGTTTTCTTGGAGGATTACCAAAAAGATAGGTTGCTCTCTTTTATTGATCCAGGGAGAGACCCTTTAGGTAGCGGATACCATATTTTACAGTCACAAATTGCCATTGGAGCAGGGGGTTTTACCGGGCAAGGCTGGCTTTCTGGCACTCAGAGTCAACTGTATTTCTTGCCTGCCCGGCACACTGATTTCATTTTTGCTTCCTGGTGTGAACAACTGGGATTTTTAGGAGGAATGGTAATAATATTTTTACTGGGGCTCCTATCCTATCTTTTTCTGGTTGTAGCTCTCCGCTCTCCTAATTTAGAAGGAAAGATTTTAGCTTCTCTTCTGGGAATAAGCCTTATTTTTCAGTGGACAGTGAATATAGGTATAAACCTGGGAGTTATGCCAGTTACCGGCATTGCTCTGCCTTTTATAAGCTATGGAGGAAGCTCGCTGGTGGTAAATTTAGCCTCGGCTGGTCTGGTTTATAATATTAGTAAAAGTGGAGGTAAGGAAAGCTGGAAATTGTGGATTTAGAAAAAACCCTATCACGGCAGGAAATGCTCTCTATTAGTAAACCGGCACGCTATATAGGGAGAGAATGGAATATAAGTCTGAAAAAAAAGGAAGATGTTGAAATATCTGTGGCTTTAGCTTTTCCCGACCTTTATGAGATAGGAATGTCTCACCTGGGACTGAAAATCCTTTACTATATTCTCAATTCTCTTCCTGGAGTCAGGGCAGAGAGAGCTTTTGCTCCCTGGCCGGATATGGGAAAAATGATGAAAGAAAAAAACATTCCTCTTTACTCTTTAGAAAACAAAATTCCTCTTCGTAACTTTGACGCGGTAGGGATAAGCTTGCAACATGAATTGAATTATACTAATGTTTTATATCTTCTGGATCTGGCTGGCATACCTCTGCGGAGTGAAGAACGAGGAGAAGAATTTCCTCTAATTTTAGGAGGAGGACCTTGTGCTTTTAACCCTGAACCTGTATCTCCTTTTTTTGATGTCTTTTTGCTTGGAGAAGGAGAAGAAGCGATAGTGGAAATAGTGGAAATATTAAGGGTTATGAAGGGTGAGAAGCGAAGCGATGTTTTGTCAGAGTTAGCTAAAATAGAGGGTTGTTATGTTCCCCTCCTTTATTCAGTTTCTTATCATCCTGATGGAAAAATAAAAAATATTTCTCCTTCCCGAGTGGTGAGAAAAAGATGGGTGAAAAATCTTGATGGCGCTCCTTATCCTCAAAAAATCATAGTTCCTTATCTTAATATTGTCCATGACCGGATTCCTCTGGAAATAGCTCGAGGTTGCACTCGGGGATGCCGTTTCTGCCAGGCGGGAATGATTTATCGTCCTCACCGGGAGCGTTCCCCTGAGAAGGTGATAGAATTAGCAGAAAAACTGGTAAAAAGCACCGGATATGAAGAAGTTTCTCTCCTTTCTTTGAGCAGTACTGACTATTCAGCTATTGAATATCTGGTTAGAGATTTGTCTTTTAGATTAAAAGAGTCTAAAGTAAATGTTTCTCTTCCCTCGCTGCGAATGGATGCTTTTTCCGTGGAAGTAGCTCAGTCTTTGCAAGAGGTACGTCGCAGTGGCTTAACCTTCGCTCCTGAAGCGGGTAGCGAAAGACTGCGGCGAGTTATTAATAAAGGCTTGACTGATGAGGACATTTTTCAAACGGTAGAAAAAACTTTTTCTTCGGGATGGAGGGAAGTAAAACTCTATTTCATGATTGGTCTTCCCGGAGAAAGGGAAGAGGACATAAGAGATATCGCTAATTTAGTAAAAGAGATTTTAGGTCGGGGAAAGAAAAAAGGAGTGCATCTCGGTATCTCTGCCTTTATTCCTAAATCTCATACTCCTTTTCAATGGACAAAACAGGAGGAGATAAAATCTCTGGAGGAAAAAATGGCTATTCTTCATTCTCTTTTACGCCCTCTGGGTCGCCGAGTTCGTTATAATTGGTCAGATTTCGAGGTGAATCTGGTAGAGGGAGCGCTGAGCCGGGGAGACCGGCGAATTTCTTCGGTTATCGAACGGGTGTATCGAAAAGGCGGTGTGATGGACAACTGGAGAGAGTTTTTTTCTCTCCGGCGGTGGCAAGAAGGGTTTGAAGAGGAAGGATTGGATTTAGATTTTTATACTCACCGGGAACGAGATAGAGAAGAAATTTTCCCGTGGGAACATCTTTCCCCGGGAGTGAGTAAAGATTTTCTATGGAAAGAATATCAGTTATCTCAAGAAGAAAAAATAACTCCTCCCTGTCAGGAAGGAAAGAATTGCTATAATTGTGGAGTTTGCTGATATGGATAAATTTCGCTATCGAGTGAAACATCAAAAAATAGCTCCTTTCCATTTTATTTCTCAGTTAGATTTGAGTCGTCTATGGAGTAGAGCTTTCCGCCGGGCAGGGCTTCCAGTTGCTTATTCTCAAGGCTTTAATCCTCGCCCTCTTCTTTCTTTTGGTCCGGCGCTGCCCTTAGGGGTAGAGAGCAGGGCAGAATACTGGGATGTTTTTCTCTATCGAGAACTATCTCCGGAGGAGATGTTAATGATTTTGAATAGAGAAGTGCTTTCTGAACTAAAAGCCGAGGAAGCAGATATTCTTCCTCTATCTTTCCCTTCTATTAGCCGGTCTACGAAGGGAGTGCGTTACTCCTATTATTTTTCTCAATCAATAGAGGAGAAAGCAGGGTTGAGCCCGGAGATGGGGATAGAAGAAGAAAAAAGAGAAGTGGTTGGGGAATTATTTGTGGTATTATTCCTTTTTAAAGAAGAAAAGATATTATATAGCCCCGCGAAATGGGCAGAAATACTAAGAAAAGAATGGGGTGAAAGCCCTGTAAAGATAGTTAAAGAAGAGGTTTTATGGTAGAACGGAGGTTGAATAATTGAAGAAAGAAATCGTAATTGATATGTCGGAGATAGAAACAAGAGCAGCTCTCTTAGAGGAGGGAAAAGTAGTTGAATTTTTTTTCGATCGAGCCACTCAATCTCGCTTGGTTGGCAATATCTTCAAGGGAGTAGTAGAAAATGTTCTTCCCGGCATTCAATCAGCTTTTGTGAATATTGGTTTGGATAAGAATGCTTTTCTTTTCGTTGGCGATATGCTTCTGGATGATAAGAATAAAGCGCAGAAGGTTGAAGAGCTGGTACGCTCTGGCGAAGAAATAGTAGTGCAAGTGACCAAAGAACCTATGGGAACTAAAGGAGCGCGGATAAGCACTAAAATTTCTTTACCTGGGAGATACGTGGTTTTGATGCCCGGTATAGATACGGTAGGGATTTCCCATCGAATAGGGTCAGCAGAAGAGCGAGAAAGATTGAAAAAAGCATTAGAAAGGTTGAGACCGGTGGATGTAGGCATAATAGCACGGACAGCGGCAGAGGGGATAAGTCCTGAAAAGCTGAAAGAGGATATAGATAGTCTGCTTCGACTGTGGGATAGAATTTTAAAAAAAGCTGAAATTATGTCTGCGCCCTGTGCTCTTTATGAAGAAGCCAGTCTCGTCTATACTTTGGTTCGGGATGTGCTGGATGAAGAAGTGGAGAGTGTCTGGATTAATTCTTTTTTTGGTTACCAGAAGATAAAGGACTTTGTGGATTCCATCGCTCCCTCTTTGAGCAACCGGGTTAAGCTTTTTGAAGGTCGGGAGAATATATTTGAGCACTTCGGGCTTAATCGAGAAATAGAGAAGGCTTTAAGCCGGAGAGTTTGGTTGAAAAGTGGAGGATATTTAGTTTTTGATCGAGCTGAAGCTATGACCGTTGTGGATGTAAACACTGGTAAGTTTGTGGGAAAGGGAAACTTGCAAGAGACCATTTTTAAGACCAATATGGAGGCGGCAGAAGAAATTGCCCGTCAGGTGAGATTGCGAGATATAGGAGGTATAATTCTCGTTGATTTTATTGATATGGAAAAAAAGGAACACCGCCGACAGGTGGTGAGAAAATTAGAGGAAGCCCTCTTGAAGGATAGAAGCCGCTGCACAGTGGTAGAGATGAGTGAATTGGGTCTGGTAGAAATGACCAGAAAAAGATTGAGAAAAGAGATAGATTCCTTTTTACGAGAGCCTTGTTCTTTCTGCGAGGGAGAGGGAAGAATATTGTCTCTGGAAACTATAGCAGTTAATTTTTTGCGAAAGCTGGAGGAAATATGCAGCAATACCTCTTCTTCTACACTGGCATTTTCAGTAGGAGAGGAATTGGGAGAGTATCTCCAGGAAGAGGGGCAAAAGTTTCTGGACAATTTAAAAAAATTATACGGTAAGGAAATACTGTGGAAAATAGACCCATCTCTTGCTCCTCGCCGGTATAACATCATCGGGGTTGGCAGTGAAGAGATTCGGGAAAAAATGGAGAAGGTTATTTGACTAAATTCCAATTTCTATGGTAAATTCTTTATCGTTCTCTGGAGGTGAGGATCATGTTTGCTATTATTGAGGCGCAGGGAAAACAGTACAAGGTGCAAGAAGGAAGTATAATTAAGCTGGATAGCTGGTTGCCACAGGAAGAGGAAGAGGTGGTTTTTGATCGAGTGCTTATGTGGAAAAAAGATGATGCACTGGAAGTGGGAAAGCCTTACGTAGAAGGAGCAAGAGTAACCGGAAAAGTTCTTAGAAGAGGCAAGGATAAAAAGGTAGTGGTGTTTAAATATAAACCTAAGGTGAATTATCGGAAAAAAACCGGTCATCGTCAGCCTATTACTTTGGTGCGTATTGAAAAAATAGAAGGGGAGTGAAACTATGGCTCGTAAAAAAGCGGGAGGAAGCGCGCGTAATGGTAGAGATAGTAATTCCAAACGTTTGGGAGTAAAGGTTTATGGCGGACAATTCGTTAAAGCCGGGGGGATTATTGTTCGCCAGCGAGGCACTAGAATTCATCCTGGAGTTAATGTAGGTAGAGGTAAAGACGATACTCTTTTTGCTCTCTGTGATGGATATGTGGTTTTTGAGGATAGGAAAAATAGAAAGCAGGTCTCCGTTTTTTCTGAAAGTATGAGTTAAGGCGAGGAGAGTAATTGTTTGTAGATAGAGTTGTTATCAGGGTGCAGGGAGGCAGGGGAGGAGACGGAGCGATTAGCTTTCGGCGGGAGAAATATATTCCTCGGGGCGGGCCAGATGGCGGAAAAGGAGGAGAAGGAGGAAGAGTTTTTCTCCGTGCCTCTTCTCACAGAGAGACTCTCCGGGGTTTAGCTTTTTCTCCTTTATACCAGGCTCCTTCTGGAGAAGGAGGTAAGGGTAGAAAGCAAGAAGGTAGAAAAGGCGAAGATTTAGTGATTGAGGTTCCCCGAGGAACGCAGGTTTTTGATAACCAGACAGGAGAATTAATTGCCGACCTTCTTTATCCGGGAATGGAAGTAATGGTTGCCCGAGGAGGAAGAGGAGGGAAAGGGAACGTTTCTTTTGCTTCTCCCGATAATCGGACTCCTCGAATGGCGCAAAAAGGAGAAGAGGGGGAGGAGCGAGAGCTTCGCCTGGAATTAAAGTTGTTTGCCGATGTGGGTTTAGTGGGATTGCCTAATGCTGGTAAATCCACTCTCCTTTCCCGAATGAGCAAAGCGAAGTCTCCCGTAGCTCCTTATCCTTTCTCTACCCGGGAACCATTTTTAGGGACAGTGGGCGAAGGTGAAGAAAAATTTGTTTTGCTGGATATCCCGGCAATTGTAGAGGGAGCAAGCGAGGGAAAGGGATTAGGGAGTGAATTTCTTCGCCATTTAGAGAGGGCATATCTCCTTTTATATGTAATTGATTTATCTTCTTCTTTTTCGGGAACTAATCCCCGGGAAGATTTAAGGATTTTACGGGAGGAGTTAAGAAAATATAATTCTCTTCTTGAGGAGAAACCTTTTCTTGTAGTGGCTAACAAGTTAGACCTTCCCGGAGCTCGAGAAAATTGGGATAGCTTTAAAAAAACCATAGAAAGAGAGAGAATAGAGGGATGGGGAATATCAGCTCTCTCGGGGGAAGGAGTGGTTGAGCTTCTCGAGCGAATAAGAGAAATATTAAAAGAGGAGAGAGGGAAAGGGGAGGCAATAGTAGCAAAGGCGGAAATAAAAGAAAAAGATATTTCTCCAACGATTTATCGTTTTTCTTCCACCTATTTGGAGAAGCTGCTTCAGGAGGCAGACCTTTACCCCGGAGAGGAAGAGGAGTTTTTAAATCGGGAATTAGAAAAGTCCGGGTTTAAGCGTTATTTATTATCTTTAAAATCCTCAAGTGTAATAGAAGTGGGAGAAAGAAAGTTAGTTTGGAAGGAGAAAAGGTTGAAGTTTTTAGCTGATGAATAGAGAAGAGTTTCAAAAAAATAGCAATTTGATAGTAGTAAAAGTGGGGTCCTCGCTTCTTGTGGATGGGGGTGCTTTACAATTAGATAAAGTCAGAGAATTAGCTCATAATATAGCCCGCTTAAAAGAAAAAGGGAAAAAAGTTATTCTGGTTTCCTCTGGAGCAGTAGCCTGCGGGATGAGCGTTATGGGTTTTACTAAAAAGCGAGGAGGCATTCCGTTTAAACAAGCTATGTCAGCCATCGGACAAAGCGTTTTGATGCAAGCTTACCGCGAAGCTTTCTCCCCATTGGGGATACAGGTAGCTCAGATACTTCTGGCACCTGAGGACACTCATAATCGAGTTAAATACCTGAATGCCCGTAATACTTTTGAAGCCCTTCTCCATTTGGGAGTTCTTCCTGTGGTTAATGAAAACGACTCGGTGGCGGTAGCAGAAATCAAGTTTGGCGACAACGATCGTCTTTCAGCTCTGGTGGCTTCCTTAATAGGTGCAGACCTTTTGGTTATTCTCTCTGATGTAGAAGGCCTCTTTACTGCTGACCCTCGTCTTTCGTCTCAGGCCTCGTTAGTGGAGGAAGTAAAAAAGATCGATCTGGAGATAGAAGAAATGGCCGGGGGAGAAGGTAATTACTTTTCTACCGGGGGGATGAAGAGTAAAATAATAGCTGCTCGAATGGCCACTCTTTCCGGGATAGGAGTGATAATCGCTTCGGGTAAAGATTTCTCGGTTCTGCAAGAGATTGGAGAAGGAAAAAAACGGGGCACTTTCTTCTGGCCCGAAGAAAAGCATCTTCCGGGAAAGAAAAGGTGGATTGCTTTTGCCATGATACCCCGGGGTAGTGTTTTGATAGACAAAGGAGCTAAAAAGGCTATTTTAGATCAGAAGAGTCTCCTTCCTGCTGGAGTGATTGCAGTAGAAGGAAACTTTGATCTGGGAGATTGCGTAGAAATTTTAGGTCCCTCTCGAGAATTGGTGGGAAGAGGAATAACTAATTATTCTTCGGAGGAGCTAAAAAAAATATTAGGCTTGCATACTGATGAAGTGAGGGAAGTTTTAGGAGGGAAAGATTTTGATGAAGAAGTGGTTCATACTGATAACTTAGTACTTCTGGGAGGAGAGTGATATGGAAAAAAACTTGAAAGATGTTGCCCGGAAAACTAAAGAGGCTTCCTATTTTCTTGCTAATATTTCTTCTTTCCATAAAGATCAGTTTCTTTTACAGCTGGCTGATAATTTAGAAAGAGATGAAGAAGAGATAAAAGAGGAAAATAGAAAAGATTTAGAAAGGGCTAAAGACATGGGGATGAAGCCTTCGCTTCTGGATCGTCTGGAACTGTCTTATTCCCGCATAAAAGCCATGGCTTCAGGTCTGCGGGAAGTAGCTAACTTTCCTGATCCGGTGGGGGAAGTGATAGAAGGCTCTAAAAGACCCAATGGCCTTTTGATCACCAAAATGAGGGTGCCCTTGGGTGTGTTAGCTATTATTTATGAGGCTCGTCCTAATGTAACGATAGATAGCGTGGGTCTGGGTATAAAATCGGGTAACGCTCTTCTTCTTCGAGGTAGTAGCTCAGCCATTCATTCCAATCAAGTTTTGGTGGGTAAAACCAAAGAGACTTTATCTCAATGTGGTTTTCCGCCTGATGTGGTTAATTTGCTGGAGTGTAAGAGCCATGAAGAAGTGCAAGAACTTTTAACTCTCCGGGATTATATAGATGTGATTATTCCCCGGGGAGGAGCTGATTTAATAAAATTGGTGGTAGAAAATTCTCAAGTTCCAGTAATAGAAACAGGGGTAGGAAATTGCCATGTCTATGTGGATGGGAGTGCTGATTGGGAAATGGCAGAAAAAATAGTTATTAATGCTAAAACCCAGCGTCCCAGTGTTTGCAATGCCTGCGAAACTCTTTTAGTGGATAATAAAATTGCTCCTCAATTTCTTCCCCGGATGATTCATGCTCTGGAGGAAAGAGAAGTAGAAATAAGAGGGTGTGAAAAAACGAGAGAATTAGTGAAAGAAGTTAAATTAGCAACGGAAGAAGACTGGTATGCAGAATACCTGGATTTAATTTTGGCAGTTAAAGTGGTGGGAGGCATAGAGGAAGCTATAAAACACATAAATAGCTATGGTTCTCATCACTCAGAAGCCATCGTGACTCAGGATTATACGGTAGCAAGAAAGTTTCTGGAAGAGGTGGATGCTGCGGCGGTTTACGTCAATGCCTCTACTCGTTTTACCGATGGAGGAGAATTTGGAATGGGAGCAGAAATTGGTATAAGCAATCAAAAGCTCCATGCTCGAGGCCCTATGGGCTTGAGAGAGCTTACTACTGTTAAATATATGGTTTGGGGAACAGGACAAATACGGGAGTGATATTCTACGGATAAAAAAGGAATTATGGGAGGAACTTTTGATCCTATCCATCACGGCCATTTGGTTACTGCAGAGGAAGTGAGAGACTACTTTGACTTAGATGAAGTAGTTTTCGTTCCTTCTGCTCGTCCTCCTCACAAAATAGGGCAAGAAGTGAGTGACCCCGAGCATCGCTACCTTATGGTTGTTTTAGCTACTGTTACCAATCCTTATTTTCAAGTTTCTCGGGCTGAGATAGAGAGACCTGGTCCTTCTTATTCCATAGATACAGTTCGTTACTTTAAAGATTTATGGGGAGAGAAAACAGAGATTTTTTTTATAACCGGAGCTGACGCTTTTTCTCAGATTTCCAGCTGGAATAATCCGGAAGAATTGCTGGAACTCTGTACTTTTGTAGCTGCTTCTCGTCCGGGTTACCGATTGTTAGGGGTGGAGAAGAAATACCAAGGAAGGGTAAAAACTATCGAGGTCTCTGCTTTAGCTATTTCTTCTTCTGAGATACGATGGAGAGTAAAAAGAGGCGAATCAATCAAGTATCTAGTACCAGAAACAGTAGAGAATTATATTTACAAAAATGGATTATATAGAAATTAAAGATCAAATAATTTTTACTTTAAAGAATATGCTTACCGAGGCCCGATTTTATCACTGTTTGCGAGTAGCAGAAGAAGCTCAACGTTTAGCTTCCCGCTGGGGAGAAGAGGAGAGCAAGCTATACATTGCCGGTCTTTTACATGATTGTGCTCGAGATTTACCCTATCAGGAATTGATTCCTCTTTTACCTTCTTATCTGGGAGAGGAGGTTTATTCTATTCCCGCTATTTTTCATGCTTTAGCCGGGCCTGCGATAGTAGATAGGGAATTTGGAATTAAAGACTATAAAATCTGGCATGCCATACGCTGGCATGCTACGTCCTGTGATATGATGTCCAGGTTTGATAAAATTTTATTTATTTCTGATTTTTGTGAACCTGGTCGAGAATTTCCTGAAGCAAATTTGATAAGAAAGATAGCAGAAAAAGACTGGGAGGAGGCTTACCGGCGGGTTTTGAAGGATAAATTATTTTTTCTCCTTGCTCATAATTTTCCAATTTATTCCGCTACCTGGAAGGCCTGGAATAAAATAAAATGAAAACTAATAAAAAAGGCTGGAAAATCTTTTATATTATCTTGGGCTTTTTTTTAGGACTTTTTCTTCTTTTTTTATCTACTCTTCTGGGATTCAGGATACCTCTGCGCTGGACGGTAATAAAGGAAGTGATGGGTTATAGTGAACCAGAAAATGCTTTCATTTTAGTAGTGGGACAGGATAGTATTGAGCCCCGGAGGAGTGATACTATAATTTTAGTGGGTATTAATTCCCAGATAGATGAAATCCTTCTTTTCTCTATTCCTCGGGATTCTCGTCTTTTGGTACCCGGAAGGGGATATGATAAAGTCAATCATTCTTATGCTCAAGGGGGGATAGGGCTTCTCCGTCAAACCTTGGAGAGCGCTCTAGGGATAAAAATTCCCTATTTTGTGGAGGTAGATTATGAAGGGTTTGAAAAAGTTATCGATGCTCTGGGGGGAGTAGAGATAGAAGTGGAAAAACCTCTTAAATATGTAGACAGAGCTCAAGATCTTTATATAGACATTCCCGCAGGGGAACAATTGCTCGATGGGGAAAAAGCGTTACAGTACGTGCGCTTCAGGTATGACCCTCTGGGAGACATTGGAAGAATCAAAAGGCAACAAGAATTTCTACAGGCTCTTCTCTCTAAGGTAGACAACGATCCTCTTTTGCTGGCTCGGCTTCCTCAATTAATAGAAAGTACCCGGGGAGCCCTGACTACTAATTTGACTGGTGATTATCTCAAACAGTTGATTATGTGGTTTCAAGGATTGAATGAGCGAATAATAAAAATGGAAACGATGCCTGGGGAGTCAATATATGTAAATGGAGTAAGCTATTGGGAACCAGATCTCGAGACTTCTCGAGAGATAGTTCAGAAATTTTTCTTTGCTCGGAGGGAGGATATTGAGAATTCAAGAGAAGATAGTATTGGCCAAGAGAGCGGCGGAGAGTAAAAAAGCCTTCGATCTCGTTATTCTTGATTTACGGGGATTATTCCCTTTTTCCGATTACTGGCTCATTTGCAGCGGTTCTTCTGCTATTCAGACTAAAGCAGTGGCGGAGGAAGTCCTGAAAGAGATGGAAGAGTGTCAATTGCGGCCTTCTCACCTCGAAGGGATGGAGGAGGGAGAATGGATTCTCATTGACTATGGTGATTTAATGATTCATATTTTTCGAGAAGGAGAACGGTTATTTTATCAACTGGAAAGATTGTGGCATAGAGCTCCCCTTCTTTATTCAGAAAAAGAAGGTTTAAATCTTTTGGAGGAAATTAAAGATTGATTGAATTTCTTTCTCTATTGTGGTTTAATGTAAAAGTTTGGTTTTAAACGAACTAATTCTCTAGAAGAGGAATTAAATTAATAAAATCTTTTCTGGCGATGGAAGGGAGGTAACATTATATTGGAGAAGAGATATCAAATTACTTCTGAATCAGTTACTGAAGGTCATCCAGATAAAATCTCGGATCAGGTTTCTGATGCCATCCTGGATGCTATATTAGCTCAAGACCCCCAGGGAAGAGTAGCAGTAGAAACGCTGGTAGCTACGGGCTTAATTTTAATTGCCGGTCAAGTCAGCACCAGTTCTTATGTAGATATTCCTCATGTTGCTCGAAGCACAGTAAGAGATATAGGTTATACCCGGGCTAAATATGGTTTTGACTTTGAAACCTGTGCAGTTTTAACTGCTATAGATGAGCAGTCTCCAGATATTGCTCTGGGAGTTAATCGTTCGCTGGAAGTGAAAATGGGAGAAGAAGTAGAGGATGAAGAGCTTTCTTTAGGTGCTGGAGACCAGGGTATGATGTATGGTTATGCTTGTAATGAAACTCCGGAACTTATGCCTTTTCCCATTGTTCTGGCTCACCGCCTGGCTTTTCGCCTGGCAGAAGTAAGAAAAAAGGGAGTTCTTTCTTACTTAAGACCTGATGGGAAAACACAGGTTACTGTGGATTATGTGAATGATAAACCAGTAAGGATTGATAATATAGTGGTTTCTGCTCAACATCATCCTGACATTTCTTTAGATACTTTGCGGGAAGACATATTGAGAGAAGTAATAAATCCAGGGGTTCCTTCTTCTTATAGAGACGATAAAACCCAGGTTTTAGTTAACCCGACAGGTAGGTTTGTTATTGGGGGACCACAGGGGGATACTGGTCTTACGGGAAGGAAGATAATTGTTGACACCTATGGAGGCATTAGCAAACACGGAGGAGGATGTTTCTCTGGTAAGGATCCCACTAAAGTAGACCGTTCTGGTAGTTATGCCGCTCGTTATGTAGCTAAAAATGTGGTAGCTGCCGGTTTAGCTGATAGGTGTGAATTCCAGTTAGCTTATGCTATAGGTGTGGCTCGTCCAGTTTCTATGAGCATAGATACTAAAGGAACGGGGAAAATTCCTGATGATGAAATTCTTCGCCTGGTGAAGGAGGTTTTTGATCTCCGCCCTGGAGCTATAATTAAAAATCTTAAACTTCGGCGACCTATTTACAAAAAGACTGCTGCCTATGGTCATTTTGGACGTAATGACCCTGACTTCAGCTGGGAAAAAACTGATAAAGCCGATGTTTTAAAAGAAAAAGCGGGATTATGAGAGGAGGAGGGAGTATGGAATTTGAAGTAGCTGATTTAGATTTAGCCAGTGAGGGAAAAAAGAAAATAGAGTGGACAGAACGAGAGATGCCGGTGGTTACCAACATTGCTTCTTCATGGAAAGATGTTTTGCCTCTTCAGAACTTAAGAATAGCTGCCTGTCTCCATGTTACCGCTGAAACTGCAGTTTTAGTGAGAGCTTTACAGGCAGGAGGCGCAGAAGTGCGACTCTGTGCTTCTAATCCTTTAAGTACCCAGGATGAAGTAGCAGCTTCCCTGGTAAAGGATTATGGTATTTCTGTTTTTGCCATTAGAGGAGAAGATCACGATACTTATTATCAACATATTCAAAAAGTACTGGAATTCAAACCTCATATTACGATGGATGATGGGGCAGACCTGGTTTCCTTTGTACATGTTCACAAAAGAGATCTTCTTTCTGAAGTTAAAGGTGGGACAGAAGAGACAACCACCGGAGTTATTCGACTGAGGAGTCTGGAGAAAAATGGAGAACTGGGTTACCCGGTTATTGCTGTAAATGATGCTCTCACCAAGCACCTTTTTGATAATCGCTATGGAACAGGGCAAAGCACTATCGAAGCTATTTTACGAGCTACTCACATTTTATTAGCTGGTAAAAAAGTGGTGGTAGCAGGTTATGGATGGTGTGGGAGGGGAATTGCTGCTCGAGCTAAAGGCATGGGAGCTCGAGTAGCAGTGGTAGAAGTGGATCCTGTAAGAGCACTGGAAGCGTTGATGGATGGTAATGATGTATTATCTATGAAAAAAGCTGCTTCCTGGGGAGAAGTTTTTATCACTGCTACCGGAAATACTTCAGTTATTCGAGGAGAACATTTCTTATCTCTTCCAGATGGAGCTATTTTAGCTAATGCTGGTCATTTTAATGTGGAGATTGATGTGAAAGAGCTGGAAGAAATAAGTGTAAACAAAAGAGAAGTACGTCCTTTAGTGGAGGAATACACTTTGGGTAATGGAAAAAAAGTATATCTTCTGGGAGAGGGACGTCTAGTCAATCTGACCTGTGCGGAAGGGCACCCTCCTACAGTTATGGATATGAGTTTTGCCAATCAGGCTCTGTCAGTAAAATATTTAAAGGAAAATGCTTCTCATCTCGAGAAAAAAGTTTATCGAGTTCCTGAAGAGATAGACCGGGAGATAGCTTCCCTGAAGCTTCAATCCCTCGGTTTAGAAATTGAAAAATTGACTTCTCGCCAGAGGGAATATCTTTCTTCCTGGCAAGAAGGTACTTAATAAATTTCCCTGTTTCACCAAAAGTGAAACCAAAAAAAGTCCAGAGGGAGGAATGAACATGAATAATTACGAACTGGGAGTGATACTCCGACCTACTCTTTCTGAGGAAGAAGTAAATTCAGCAGTAGAAAAACTGAAGAATTTTATCGAAGAGAGAGGCGAGGTGGTAAAAGTAGATTTGTGGGGAAGAAGAAAGCTTGCTTACCCTATTCAAAAATATCAGGAAGGTTATTATGTATTCTTCAATTTTAAGTTTCCCCCTTCAGAAGTGGCGGAACTCAAAAGATGGATGGGTTTAAACGAGGAAGTTATCCGCCATCTTTTGGTTAAAGAAGATGAAAAAGAGGAAACTTCTGTTTCTTCATCTTCTTCTCCGGAAGAGGAGATTTCAGAAGAGGCAGTGAGCGAAGACGCGGCTGGTGATGTCTCATCTCAGTCTTAATCGAGTTTTTTTAATCGGGTTTTTACCTCACAGTCCAGTAGTGCGCTATGTTCCATCCGGTATACCAGTGGTTAATTTTTCGCTGGCAGTATACCGAACTTTTTCCTCTGAAGAAGAAAAAGAATGGATAGATTATCTCAACATAATAGCTTGGCGAGACCTAGCTCTTTTCTGCGGGGAAAATCTAAAAAGAGGAGACTGGGTTTTTGTAGAAGGAAGGATTCAGGTAAGAGCTTATGAAAGCTCAGAGGGTAAAAAAAGAAAAGCTTATGAAATTGTAGCTTCAGAGGTGAAACTTTTATCATATCCGAAGAATAGAAAAAGAGAGGAGGTAACTGAAAATGGCAGTAGATAGAGATGAATACTCGGGACGGAAGAAATTCTTTCGTAGGAAAAGGAGACCTTGCATGTTTTGTTTGGGTAAGGCAAAAATAGATTATAAGAACGCTGATTTTCTTCAGAGGTTTTTAAGTGAAAGAGGCAAGATTGTTCCTCGTCGAGTTACGGGCACTTGCGCTAAACATCAGCGGAAAGTTGCTCGGGCTATAAAAAGAGCGAGAGAGCTTGCTCTTTTGCCTTATGCAGTAGATTAGGATTGATGAGACAAGCCAGATCCACGGTGGAGGGAGCTTTTCTGGCTGCCCTCACCGTTATTTTTTATTTATCTTCGATATATATCCCTGTTTTAGGTTTTTTATTGAGCTTTCTCTGTCCTCTTCCAATTATGTTTTTAACCATTCGCTGGGATATGAAAGCGGGGTTGCTGGCGGCTTTGGTGGCTAGTTTTATAGTTTTTATCTTTGCCGGCGCCATATCTGCTTTAACCTGTTTTGTAGGGTTTACTTTTTTGGGATTAATTATGGGTCTTACCATCAAAAGAGGTTATAACTTTATAGAAGTAATAGGGATAAATACTCTGGTTTCTATTTCCTCTAAGTTGTTATTAATTGGCTTAGTATTTTTAATCATGGGTCAAAACCCTCTTTCAGAAACTCTGTCTTTTTTGGAAGAAGGTTTGAAAAAGGGCCTATCTTTTTTTCCTCAGGAGGGAGGTATAGATGTAGAGATGATAGCCAGTTTTATCCATATGGTTTTACCTGCTGCAGTTTTTATTGCCTCTCTTTTTGACACGGTACTCAATTTTATTTTAGGTAGCTGGATAGGAAAGAGATTGGATATTAAATTTCCTCCCTTTCCTCCTTTTGAGAATTTGCAACTGCCCAGATCTATTTTTTGGGCTTTTGCTCTGGGATGGCTTTTCGTTCTGTTTGGAGGAGCTACTTTTTGGGGCAAGATTGGTCTAAATTTACGAATGGTTACCCAGGTGCTTTTTTTAGTTCAAGGGGCATCCGTGGTATACTATTTTCTGGGTAAGTATATTCGTTCTCGATTCTGGTTAACAATTATAGTAGTTTTTGTGGCTTTGCAGCCACTGCTTTCTACCATATTGAGCTGGGTGGGAGTTTTTGATTTTTGTTTTGATTTGCGGAAAATTAGAGGGAAGTGAGGAGGATATATATGAAAGTGATACTTTTGCAGGAAGTGGAAAATTTAGGAAAAGAAGGAGACATGGTAGAAGTAAAGAACGGTTATGCTCGTAATTATCTTTTGCCTCGAAAATTAGCTATAGAGGCTAGCAAGGGTAATATTACCCAGATAGAAGCACTGAAAAAGAAAAGAGCTATTCGAGAGGCTAAGGAGTTAGAAGAGGCTAAAATACTACAGGAAAGAATAGATGGTTTGGTTCTTGAGTTCGAAAAGAAAGCAGGGAAAACGGGAAAACTCTACGGATCGGTTACCTCCCGGGAAATAGCGGAGAAGATTTCTCAGGTTGTGGGCATAAATTTAGATCGAAAATATCTGGAACTGGGAGAAGCTCTCAAAGAAATAGGTGAGTATCCGGTGAAAGTTAACCTGGGTAAAGGCATTTACGCTACAGTTCAAGTAAAAGTTCAGGGAGAAGAAGTGGAGGAGGAGGAGGCGGAAGAGTCCTGAGTATCGAGAGGGTTCCGCCCCATGACCTCGAGGCAGAACAAGCTACTCTGGGGTCGATGCTTCTTGATAAAGAAGCTCTTCTACGGGTGTTAGATATTTTGCAACCGGAAGACTTTTACAGGGATAATCATCGCATTATTTTTGAAAGCATTGCGGAGCTTTTTGAAGAAGACCAGGCCTGTGACATTGTAACTCTGGTTGCCAAATTAAGGCAAAAGAATCAGCTGGAGGCTGTAGGGGGCATAGATTATTTAACTCAACTGGTAAACATTGTGCCTACAGCTGCTAACGCTGAGTATTATGCTCATATTGTAGAAGAGAAATCCATATTTCGCTCAGTAATTAACCTTTGTACCAGAATCATCCGGGAAAGCTATGATGCAGACCTGGATGCTAAAGAACTTTTAGACCGAGCCCAGAACTGGATTTTACAACTTTCTCAAAAGAAGATTCGCTATGATTTTGTGCCTCTCAAGGTCATAATTAACGAGGCTTTTGATCGAATTGAGGAGTTGTATCATCGAGATGAGCACGTTACTGGAGTTCCTTCTGGTTTTGTAGATTTAGACTTGATTACTGCTGGTTTTCAGCCTTCTGATTTTGTAGTAGTAGCAGCCCGTCCTGGTATGGGTAAAACCAGTTTATGCTTGAATATTGCTCAATATGTAGGGACCAAAAAAGACATCTCTGTGGCTATTTTTAGTCTGGAGATGTCCAAGGATCAAGTTGCTCAGAGAATGCTCTGTAGCGAAGCTCGAATTGACGCGGCAAAAGTGAGAAAGGGATTTATAGCGGAGAGGGAATGGCCGGAATTGGCCCGAGCGGCAGGGAGATTAGCTGAAGCAAATATTTTTGTTGATGACACTCCCAGTATTTCCGTTCTGGAGTTGAGAGCTAAAGCTCGACGTCTTAAAGCAGAGAAAGGTTTAGGTTTAGTTATAGTTGATTATCTCCAGCTTATGAGAGGATACGGTCGCCCGGAGAATCGGCAGCAGGAAATTTCGGAAATTTCCCGTTCCTTGAAAGCCATGGCGAGGGAATTAAATGTGCCTGTCATAGCAGTTTCTCAGCTTAGTAGAGCAGTGGAACAGAGAACTCCTAAGAGGCCTCAGCTTTCTGATTTACGGGAAAGCGGGGCTATAGAGCAGGATGCTGATTTAGTTCTTTTTATTTACCGGGAAGATTATTATAATCCTAACACCCCTAAAAAGGGAATTGCTGAAGTTATTGTAGCTAAACAGCGCAATGGCCCCATAGGAACGGTAGAGCTGATGTTTCAGAAAGACTATGCTCGCTTTGAAAATCTGGCCCGATAATTTTCAAAAAATAGGGTAAAAAAGGAACTATTTATTAAACTCTGGATATAAAAAGGTTGAACCTCGGAGTGTTTCCCTCTTTAAACCCCCTCCTTAGTTAAAGAACGCTCCGGGGTTCAACAGAATATTAAGATTGGGAGGGTGGGAAATGGACAAGCTCACTATATATCAAAGACCTTTATTATCAAATCCTTCTCTTTTAGTAGGGTTTACTGGTTGGATGGATGGAGGAGATGTTTCCAGCGGTTCGGTGGCCTATCTCCAAAAAAAATTTGCAGCAGAAATGATAGCAGAAATTGACCCCCAGGAGTTTTATCTGTTTAATTTTCCTGGAAGCATGGAAGAGGTAGCCCAGTTTCGCCCTTACACTTTGATTAAAGAGGGAATAATAACCGAATTTCACTATCCCCAGAACCAATTTTTCTGTGCTTCAAAGGAAAACCTTCTTCTCTTTCTGGGTAAAGAACCTAACATGAAGTGGAATGAGTATGTAGAGAATATCTTTTTTTTGGGAAAAGAATTTGGAGTGAAGAGAATTTATTTCATAGGTAGTGTTAGTGGGTTGATTCCCCATACTCGAGAACCGCGGGTAACTTGTTCCGTTTCTGATGAAAGATTAAAAAAAGAACTGGAAGGCTATAACCTTTATTTCAATGATTACGAAGGTCCAGCCAGTATTACCACCCTTCTCACTCTTATGGCTCCTCAAAAAGGAGTAGAGATGATTAACTTGGTGGTGGAAATACCTATGTATATCCAGGCTACTAATCCCAAAGGTATTTCTTCTGCTTTAGGAATTCTTTCTTCTCTTCTTAACTTGCCTTTAGTAGGAGAAGACCTGGTAAACATGAGTGAAGAATTTGATAGAAACGTAGAACAGTTAGTAAAGAAGTATCCTGACTTAGTAGAGCGAATCAAAAAATTAGAGGAGAATTACGATCGAGAAATTTTAGAAGACGACCAGAATTTTCGAGAATGGCTCAGAAGGCACGGTATTGATAAAATTTGAGAAAGATAAAGCTGAAAAAAAGGTAGTACATCTCATCACAGCATCCCGCAAAACGCAAAATCTGTTATGACTTATGGTTATAAGGGGGCTTTGTCCCCTATAACCCTCTTTCTCATCCGTTGTCCCCGAGAGGCTCTATCAGGAATCCAGAATTATAGAGAAAAAACTCCCCTTTGTTATTTTCCAAATACACAAAAAAGGCAAAATATAAAAAGCTATTGAGGAAAGAAAAACAATTTCCTCAGTGCTCCGGTGTAAACATAAAACAAAGAGACAAAAAGATAAAGAACTATTCCTGGAAAACACGTCCCGGCGTGCATGGCGATAATTGCTTTCCAGTACAATTTGATTTATTTCCCTCCCTCCCTCGGGGGTTGGTTTTTGGCCAAATAACCTTTTTCAACTGATTTCTGTAAAATGTATTCTACAAAGCTCCATATTTCCTCTGAGCCCTCTTTGATACATTTATTTTCTTCTACAACTTGTTCATAAGTAACATTATGCTTTTTCCAGGTGATACCTTTACATACGTAATTCTGGGTAATGGGCTGTAATCTATCGAATACCAGAGCAAATTTAGCTTCGTTTGTTTTCCCTTCTTCATATTCTTTCCAGGTATCAATGAACATCTTTTTCTGGTCAGGCTCCAGTATCCCGAATATTCTTTCTGCGGCTCTCTGTTCATTGAAATGAGCGTTTTTTCTCTCGTCAGAATATAAAAATGTGTCACCAGCATCAACTTCCACGATATCGTGAATTAGCAGCATAAATAGCACTTTTTCTATATCTACTTTAAAGTTGGCGTATTCTTTCAATAAAATTGCCATTATAGATACGGTCCAGGAATGTTCTGCCACATTTTCAAACCGACTACCATCGAATAATAACGATTTTCGGATGACATTTTTAACTTTATCTATTTCGATTATAAAGTTAATCTGTTTTTCTAATCTTTTGTTTTGCTCAAAAGCAATTAAACTCATTTCCAGCCTCAAACTCCTCAGTTTTTATTTATACAAGCAATTGTCTAACGCGCTCATTCACCAGAGAAACCTGAATTTCTAACTCCGGCTTGAAAAACCGCTAAATACGTTTTTTAATGAATTTTGCGCTGTGTCCTCTCGTATTTTCAAACTGTAATGATTCGAGTATCTATTATATGACAAGTCTTATCATTTTCCCATAATCGGTTATCTTTTCTCCCTTTAAAGAGTATAATTATCTGGAGCTAAAATTGAGACGGGGGAAAAGATGATGCAAATTTGTTATCAACCAATTGGAATTATTCACTCTCCTTATCTAAAACCGGAGGGAACTCCTATTCAGCCCCGAACTGCTGGTGGGGTATCAGGGACAGTG
This sequence comes from Candidatus Sordicultor fermentans, assembly GCF_012728195.1. Classification (NCBI taxonomy): domain Bacteria; kingdom Pseudomonadati; phylum Atribacterota; class Atribacteria; order Atribacterales; family Candidatus Caldatribacteriaceae; genus Candidatus Sordicultor; species Candidatus Sordicultor fermentans. The sequence continues at coordinate 35,665 of NZ_JAAYFP010000107.1, read as the reverse complement.
GAAATATTCGACCAATATGTGGAAGGATTACAAGACCTGGAGGGGTTTTCTCACATCATCCTTATTTATCATTTTCATCTGGCCAGGCCTGGTAGCCTTAAAGTTAAGCCCTTTTTAGACCAGAAGCTGAGAGGAGTGTTCGCCACCAGGGCTCCTTCCCGACCCAATCCTATTGGTCTTTCGGTGGTAAAACTACTGAAAGTAGAGAACAATCTCCTTTCTATCCAGGAATTAGATATTCTGGATGGAACTCCTCTTTTAGATATTAAGCCCTATTTACCTGATTTTGATTCTCCACCAGTGGAAAAACGAGGATGGCTGGAAGAGAAGCTTTCCAATCTACCTTATGCTCGTGACGATGGTCGTTTTGCCGAGAGCTGAATATTACTCTCCCGCCAGAGGTTTTTTAGCGAATATAGCTAAAGAGAATTATAATACTCAGATATTTCGAACCTTAGACCTGACTCCTTTAGAAAAATAAAAAAATACACATTGCTCCAGATTCCTGTGTAGTGTAGGCCTCCGATTTATCTTTTTAGCCCGGCTTTTTTACTCTTCCCTACTGGTCATAATCCAGTAAAGAAATCCTACTAACAGGCTTCCTCCTATGATGTTTCCCATGGTAACAGGAATTAGATTTTTTATAAATATCGCTCCCCAGCTTATATTTTTTGCTCCTTCTATGAAATTCTGGGCTATCATTCCTGCCGGTAGAAAATACATATTAGCGATACTGTGTTCATACCCTAAAGCCACAAAAGTAGTGATAGGAATGGGTATTACCAAAAGTCTGGTAAGGTTATTTTCTGAAAATAAGGAAAGTAAAACCGCAAGACACACTAACCAGTTGCAGAGAATACCCCGGAAAAAAGCCTGGGAAAAGGTCAGACTTACTTTGGCTTCTAGTATGGCATAGGCTCTTTCTGCTATGAGAAAGTTACCCATGGAGAATAGCCCTGATAGGTAGTAGAGAAGAAGTAATAATAGTGCTCCTGAAAAGTTTCCAGCGTAGACCACCAGCCAGTTAATTAAAGTTTCCCGCCACCGATGGGGAGAGTCGAAACATCGGTAGGCTAAAAGGCAATTGCCGGTAAAGAGTTCTGTTTTCCCCAGAATTACCATAATCAATCCCACCGAAAAAGCTAACCCTCCTAAAAGCTGGTTAAGCCCTAATGGTAGAGAGGAAGTGGTAACCAGGGTGAAGAGTTGAGCAGCAAACCCGATATATGCTCCAGCCAATATAGCTGCGATAAAGATAATTATTCCTCTTCTTTTTTCAGTTTTTTCTTCACACCATCTCTGGATGATCGTTCTTTCCTGATTCATTTTTAACCCTCCTTATAAATTAAATAAAAGCTAAAATTAATTTTATGGAAAAATTATATAGCATAGTTATAGATTTTTCTATTATCTTATGCTAATATAGCAAAAAATTAAGAGAGGGAGGGTCTAAAATGGCGGAAATTTTAGATCAAATAGCAAAAGAGCTTTTTGCCGGTAATGCTAAAGCTGTAGCAGAGCTTACTCAAAAAGCTCTCAGTGAGGGGTTTTCTCCTCAAGAGATTTTAAATGAAGGTATGATAAAAGGCATGAACGAAGTGGGGGTAAAGTTTAAAGCCAATGAGATTTATGTTCCAGAGGTTTTGATTGCTGCTCGGGCCATGAAAGCAGGGATGGAAATTCTCAAACCCAAACTGGCAGAAACTGGAGTAGAACCGGTGGGCAAGATGATCATTGGGACGGTAAAAGGAGACCTTCACGATATTGGTAAGAATTTAGTGGCCATGATGATGGAGGGAGCCGGTTTTGAGGTAATTGATTTAGGTATAGATGTGCCGGCGGAGAAGTTTATTCAAGCCATAGAAGAATATCAGCCCCAGCTGGTAGGAATGTCTGCTCTTTTGACTACTACTATGATACAAATTCGAGAGAACATTAAAGCTTTTCAGGAAGCAAGCATCAGAGACCAGGTAAAAGTTATGATTGGAGGAGCTCCGGTAACTCAAAAATTTGCTGATGAAGTGGGAGCAGATGGTTATGCTCCTGATGCTGCCTCAGCTGTGGATAAAGCTAAAGAATTACTGGGTATTAGCTGAGCTGTATAGCTTTCTATTCTAACGACCAAGAGAAAATACTTTTCTTCTCTTGGTCGTTATCAACTTAATTAATTATTTTAATTAATAAATAATTTAACTTTTAAATTTAGGAGGGTAGAAATGTTAAGTGATTTAGAAATTGCTCAAAAAGCACAAATGAAGCCTATTACTGAAATAGCACAAAGTCTGGGATTATCTTCTGATGATATCGATCTCTATGGTAAATATAAAGCAAAAGTTTCTTTAGAAGTGTTAGAAAATTTTTCTGAAAAACCCCAGAGTAAATACATTGACGTCACCGCTATTACTCCCACGCCTCTGGGGGAAGGTAAAACAGTAACCACTATTGGCCTTTCCCAGGCTCTTAATAAAATCGGTAAAAAAAGTATAGTTTGTATTCGTCAGCCATCATTAGGTCCGGTTTTTGGGATTAAAGGAGGAGCAGCAGGAGGTGGGTACTCGCAGGTAGTCCCTATGGAGGATTTTAATCTTCATCTCACCGGCGATACGCATGCTGTGGCTGCTGCTAATAACTTATTGGCTGCTTTCATCGATAATCATCTTCATCATGGCAACAAATTGAATATCGATCCTTTTACTATCAGCTGGCCTCGAGTAGTAGATATCAGTGATCGGGCATTGCGAAAAATAGTCATCGGTTTGGGAGGAAAAACTAATGGAGTTCCTCGAGAAAGTAGCTTTGATATTGCCGTAGCTTCTGAGGTAATGGCTATTTTAGCTCTGACTACTGATATTTTTGACCTGCGAGCGCGACTGGGACGAATAGTTATCGGTTATAATAAGGACAAAAAACCAGTTACTGCTGAAGATTTACAGTGTGCTGGAGCGATGACTGTTCTTATGAAAGAAGCTATTAAACCTAATCTTTTGCAAACTCTGGAGAATACTCCTTGCTTTGTTCATGCTGGTCCTTTTGCTAACATTGCCCATGGAAATAGCTCTATTATTGCTGACCAGATTGCTCTCCGTTTGAGTGATTACGTGGTTACAGAGAGCGGTTTTGGTGCAGATTGTGGGATGGAAAAATTTATGGATATCAAATGTCGCTACAGTGGCTTAATTCCCAGTTGTGTGGTAATGGTTACCTCTATCCGGGCCTTGAAAATGCACAGCGGAAAGTATAAAGTAGTTGCTGGTAGGCCTCTGGACCCGGGGCTTACTTCTGAAGACGTAGAAGCGGTAGAAAAAGGTTCGGAGAATATGATAAAGCAGATTGAAAATGCTCGTCTTTTTGGAGTACCGGTAGTGGTGACTATCAATCTTTTTGCTTCTGATACCGATAGAGAAGTGGAAACAGTAAGGAGAATTGCTCTAGAAAATGGAGCTTTTGCTGCAGAAGTATCTGAGGTATGGGAAAAAGGAGGAGAAGGAGGAAGAAACCTGGCAGAAGCAGTAGTAAGAGCCTGTGATGAGCCTCAAGATTTTCGCTTTCTTTACCCTTTAGATATTCCTATTAAAGAAAAAATTGAAATCATAGCTACCAAAATTTATGGTGCTGATGGAGTAATCTATGAACCAAAAGCAGAAGAAGGGATTAAAAGATTTACCGATCTGGGCTGGGATAAACTTCCCATCTGTATGGCTAAGACTCATCTTTCTCTCTCTCATGACCCTAAGTTAAAGGGTAGACCCCGAGGATTTAAGCTTCCCATCCGGGATATTCGCCCCTCTATTGGTGCTGGATTTCTCTATCCTCTTTGTGGAGAAATGAGCACTATGCCTGGCCTGCCGTCAGAACCGGCAGGAAATAAAGTGGATATTGACCATCAGGGGAGAGTAGTAGGTCTTTTTTAAGGGAGGAAAAATGACTTACGATTTAGTAATAATTGGGGGAGGAGTGGCGGGATTAACTCTTGCTCAAACTTTGCAGGATAGGTTGAAAGTTTTAGTGATAGAAGAATCATCTCTGGGAGGGCTATCAACTGATTTAGGTTGTAAGGCTACTGATGAGTGCCTTTATTGCGGAGTTTGCCAGTTTATTAATCTACAAAAGGAGCTTTTCTTTAAAAAATTTGATGTTTTAGAAGGCAGAAAAATAACTTTTCTGGATAAATCCGGTAGGGAGTTTCAAATCAAGACCGAAAAAGGAGAAAGAATTACCAGTCAATTGCTCGTAGTAGCAACTGGTGCTTCTCCTCTGGAGATTGAAAGTCTCCCTCTTTTAGGGGGAGGGAAATTTCCCCGGGTTTATAGTGGCTGGGATATAGAAAGAGGCTTAAACGAAGGTATTATTTCCTCTTTTCGAGATTTCTCGTCTTTAGCTTTTATCCAGTGTGCTGGATCTCGAAATTTCAAAGAGAAACGGGGTTATTGTTCTCAAGTTTGCTGTCGTTATGCTTTGCGTATAGCGGAAAATCTGAAATTTTCCTATCCTCAAATTAACATCGATTTTTATTATATGGATTTACAAATTTTGGGAAAGAAAAAGGGAAAATTATGGGAAATAGCCGATAAAGTTAATTTAATTCGTCATCTACCTTATGAGGTAAAAGAGAGGGAGGGAAAATTGTCTTTAGTTTTTGAAGAACAGGGAGTGGAAAGAAAAGATTACGATGCTGTGATTCTTTCAGTGGGAATGATTCCTTCCTCTGGCACTAAAGAAATAGGAAGGTGGTTAGGGCTCAACTTTGATTCTACTGGTTTTATAAAATCTTACGGTGAGGGACACACCTCTTGCAAGGGAGTTTTTGTATGCGGTACAGCTTGTGGTCCTAAAGACATTGAAACCACCCGGGAAGAAGCACAAATGGTAGCAGAAGAAATCTGGCGGGTGTGGAGAGGATAACTTTGAGTAAACTTCTCTGGTTAATAGATGATGCTCTCCCTTTTCCTGATTTTCTAATAGAGGAAATGGAGAGAAATAATGGTTGGAAGATAGAGGTAAGATATTGGGAAAACAAACCCGATAGTTTTATCGACTACGATAGGATCTTCATCCTGGGGAACAGTCTTTCCTTTCCTCAAGAAAGGTTATCTTTGCTTTCCTGGGAGTGGGGAGTTAATCCTTCCAGAATTCAAGTTTTCCCCGGAGAAGAAGTTAGAATTATTTTCCCGGAGTCTTTTCTCTCTATCCTCGAAAAATTTATCGTTCGGTCTCTGTCGCAACCCCTTTTTCCTCTTGAAGCACGGATGGTAGTACCAGAAAATAGAGTTTTAGTTTTGCCTCAAGCATCTCCAGCACTGGAAAAATCTTTAAAAGAGAGAGGTATAGATACAATAATTCCTCCTCCTTCTTTTTCTCTCCGGCGAGAGGGAGTAAATTTTTATCTTTCTCCCTCCGGGGAAAGTGTCGGGGCAGTGATAGTGTTGCCTTCTGAAGAAAAAAAACCTCCAGTTTCTTTTTCTTCGCAAATTCAGGATACTCGGCGATTGGTGAACCTGGAGTTTATGAAAAAGCAAGTAGAAGAAAATAGATTTACAGGAGAGACCATCATTTTCATTCTCCCCAAAAAGGGCGTAAGTGAGGAAGAATGGTCTCAGGTATTCCATCTCTCCTGGCTTTTAGCGCAAAGAGACAGAGCGGAGGTTTTAGTTTTAGTAGAAGAAGTTTTAGTAGCCGGAGAAGGCTTAGAAAAAGAATACCGAATAGCGCGCTCTTCCGGGGTTATTTTTGAAAAAGTAGATTTTTCAAATCTCCTTACCCAACCTACTTTAGACATGCGAGGGATAGAAGTAGAGCTCACTACTGAGCGAGATAAACTGAGGCAAAGAATAACGGCTAATTGGCTGGTTTTCCTGCCTGAGAGGAATATTCTTCCTTTTGATCTGGCTCCTTTCTTTCGGGGAGATAAAATAGAAGGAGAAATCTTGCCCCTTGAAAACCCCAATATTTCTCCTTTTTCTTCGGGAATAGAAGGGATTTTTATTTCTCTTCCCGGAGAAGAGGAGAAGTTTTCTCAAGTAGTAGAACAATACTTGAGAAAGGGAATGGTAAGAGAGATAGGTAGAATAGAGGTAGATGAGGAAAAGTGTGTTCTGTGTCTTACTTGTTTGCGCACTTGCCCCTGGGGGGCTATAGAAATAGAAGAACAAAAAAAGAAAACCAGGATAAACTGGGAACTCTGCCACCTCTGTGGACTCTGTACCTCTTTCTGCCCCGCTCATGCCATCGAAGCAAAGGGTTTATCTCTTGAGGACTGGATATCTGTGATCTCTTTAGGAGGAAAAAGATGAAAGTAGTAGCTTTGGGTTGCGATAAAAGTGGATACCCTGCTCTTCTTCGATGGGGAGAAAAAGAGTTGCTACCTTTTGAGGAGGTAGAGGTCTTTTCTATCCCCTGTCTGGGTTTGGTAACTGAGGAAATGATTTTTCAAATTCTGGAAAATAGTGATGCCCTGCTTTTAGCTGGTTGCCCCTTAGATAGTTGTCACAATCAAAAAGGAAGCCGAGGAGCTTATCTCAAAACAAAAAGAGTAAATTCTCTTTTACAGGAAGCTGATATTTCCAAAAAAGTGGCCATAGCCTTTGTCACTTCCGGTAAAGTTGGAGAAATAGAAAAAGTAAGTGAGGAGTTTATCTGGAGGGAAAAATGATCATAGCTGAACGAAAGCCGATAAAAGAAATTTTTTCATTTTTAGTGCCAGGAGAGAAAGTATTAGTTCTGGGTTGCGGGACTTGCGTTACAGTCTGCATGTCGGGAGGAGAAAAAGAAGCTCGGGAGCTTTCTTCTCTTTTGCATCTCAAGGGATGGGAAGCAGAAGATTCCACTATAGAGAGACAATGTGAGCCGGAGTTTAATCTGAAAGCCAAAGAAGAAATAACACACGCGGATACGATAATTTCTCTGGCCTGTGGAGTGGGGGTACAGACTTTAGCTGAGTACTTTCCGGAGAAAAAGATTTTTCCGGGCCTCAATACTACCTTTATGGGTATGCCCAAAGAACAGGGTCTGTGGGAAGAGCGATGCTGGGGTTGTGGGAATTGTACCGTACATCTTTTCGGCTATATCTGCCCGGTTACTCGTTGTGCTAAAAGTCTTTTGAATGGACCCTGTGGAGGCTCGAAAAGTGGCAAATGTGAAATAAAACCTGATAGAGATTGTGCCTGGCAGCTTATCTACGATCGGCTGAAGAAAGAAAATAAACTGGAAGTCCTCTATGCCATTCAGCCTCCTCGGGATTGGTCTACTTCTCACTACGGAGGACAGAGAAAGATGATACGAGAGGATGTCCGGTTATGAGCGCTTTGCAAGAAATCCTTCGTCGGGGAGAATTTGCTGTTACGGCGGAAGTTGGGCCTCCCAAAGGGGTAAATCGAGAGGTAATAGAGAAAAAATGTGATGGGCTCCGTGGTTTTGTGGATGCGGTGAATATCACCGATAACCAGACTGCCATTGTTCGTCTCTCCAGTTTTGCCAGTTGTCTGATAGCTAAAGATAAGGGGATAGAGCCTGTGATGCAAATGGTCTGCAGAGATAGAAATCGCATTGCTCTACAAAGTGATTTTTTGGGTGCTTGTGCCTGGGGAGTGGAGAATTTTCTCTGCCTCAGCGGAGACCACCAGAGTATGGGAAATCACCCTCAGTCCAAAAATGTCTTTGATGTGGATTCTATACAGCTTCTCCAGATTTTAAAAAATATGAGAGACGAAAAAGTTTTCCAGAATGGGGAACCCCTAAAAGGGGAAATAAAGGCTTTTTTAGGAGCAGGAGCCAACCCTTTTGCTGACCCTCTGGAATTCCGGGTGATTCGCTTAGCTAAAAAAATCTCCGCCGGGGCACAATTTATTCAAACTCAGGCAGTTTTTGACCTGGAAATTTTCTCCCGGTTTATGGAAGAGGTAAGAAAAGCGGGCCTGGATAAAAAAGCTGCTATTTTAGCGGGGGTGATTCCGGTTAAATCTCTTTCTGCTCTGCGTTACATGCAAAATGAAGTTCCGGGAGTGGTGGTTCCCGATTCTTTAGTAGAGAGAATGAAAAAAGCTAAAGACCCCAAGGAGGAAGGAGTAAGAATTTGCGCGGAAACCATTGAACAGCTGAAAAAGATAGAGGGAGTGAGGGGAGTGCATATTATGGCTATATCCTGGGAAAGCATAGTTCCAGAAATAGTAAAAGAGGCCAATCTGTATCCTCGCCCGGAGAGGAGCTGAGATAATGGTCGTAGATTATCAATTTAAATACCAGGTAGCAAATCGCCCGGGAGGGGAAGGATTATTAGTTTGCTTTTCCTGCGGTATCTGCACTGCCGGGTGTCCGGTAGCAGAGGTAGAAGAAGGTTTTAATCCCCGGCGTATAATTCACCAGGTGCTTTTAGGAGAGAGAGAAGGTGTTTTGCGGTCCAAATTTATCTGGATGTGCGTGGGATGCTATCGCTGCACTGCCCATTGCCCTCAAGATGTAGAGTTCACGAATATTTTGAAAGTTTTACGAGAAATGGCCGCCGAAGAAGGTTATGTAGATACCCACTGGATAAAAATGGTAGAGGATATAGACCGAAAGACCCAGAAACTACGCCGAGATTTGATTGATTACCTGTGGGAAGAGAAAATTCCCTCCTTTCAAGAATATGTAGATTTGTACCAGGAGGAAGTCCGGAAGCTCTCCTGGGTGAGAGAACAAGGAGAAAAAGAGAATGACCGAAAATAAAGTGGGTAAAGTATTGGTGGTGGGAGGAGGAATAGCGGGTATCCAGTCCGCTCTCGATTTAGCTAATTCTGGTTTCAAAGTGTATATTGTGGAGTCTTCTCCTTCCATTGGAGGGCTAATGGCCCGCCTGGATAAAACTTTCCCCACTAATGATTGTGCTATGTGTATTCTCTCTCCTAAGTTGGTAGAATGTGGAAGGCACTTCAATATTGAAGTTCTCTCTTATTCGGAAGTAGAGTCCATTGAGGGAGAAGCGGGAAATTTCACTGTAAAAGTGAGAAGAAAGACTCGATTTGTAGAAGAAGATAAATGTACCGGTTGCGGCGATTGCGAGGAAGTTTGTCCCATAGATTTACCCAACGAGTTTGAAGGAGAGCTGAGTAACAGAAAAGCCATATTTCGTTATTTTCCCCAGGCTTTCCCTGGTGCTTTCACCATTGAAAAAAAAGGAGTCCCCAACTGTCAGGCAAATTGTCCCTTAGAACAAAAGGCAGAAGGATACATCGCTCTTCTACGAAAAGGACAATTAGAGGAAGCTCTACGAGCTATCTATCTGGATAATCCTTTTCCCGGTATCTGTGGAAGAGTCTGCCATCACCCCTGTATGGAGCACTGCCAGCGAGGTATCCTGGATGAACCCTTAGGGATACCTTACCTTAAGCGATTTTTAGCTGATTATGGAAGAGAAAAAGGTATCTGTCCACTTCCCGAGCCAGAAGAGAAAAAAGATAAAAAAGTGGCCATAATTGGAGCAGGACCCAGCGGTTTGAGCTGCGCCTATTTTTTGAGCTGGAAAGGTTACGAGGTAACAGTGCTGGAAAAGCGAAAAAAAGCTGGAGGAATGATGACCTTTGGCATTCCTCCCTATCGCCTGCCTCGAGAGGTGGTAGGAGAAGAGATAAAAGTTATCGAAAATTTGGGAGTGAAAATAATCTATGGTCAGGAGTGGGGCAGGGATTTCTCTCTTTCTACTCTATTTGAGGAGGGCTTCTCTGCTATATACATAGCCACAGGAGCCTGGAAAGGGATGAAATTAGGGATAGAAGGAGAGGATCACCCTCGAGTATGGGATGGTCTTCGGTATCTCGTTTCTCTCAACCAGGGAGATGATGTTCCTGAAGCTGAAAATGTGGTGGTAATTGGAGGAGGCAACGTGGCCATAGATTGTGCTCGCAGCGCTCTTCGCCAGGGGGCAAAAAGTGTCTCTGTGTATTATCGCCGCTCTCGGGAAGAAATGCCCGCCCGAGCTGAGGAAATTGAAGAAGCACAAGAAGAAGGGGTAGAGTTTTACTTTTGTGCCAGTCCCCGCCGATTCGAAGAAAGAGACGGACATCTTTTTATGGAGACTTATGTTATGAGGTTATGTGCTCCTGATGAGTCGGGAAGAAGAAGACCGGAAATTATTCCCGGGGCTGGTTTTGAAGTGGAGGGAGACCTTTTCCTGGTAGCTACAGGGCAAAGAGTAGATATACCAGAAGGAGAAGTAGAGCTCACTTCCTATGGAACGATAATGGTCGATGATGCCCTACATACTTCTCGAGGGGGAGTTTTTGCCGGGGGAGATGTGGTTTTAGGCCCTGCTACTTTAGTGGAGGCCATTGCTCAGGGGAAAAGAGCCGCTCTTTCCATTTCCAGCTTTCTACAGGGTGAAAAGTTTTCAGAAGAAAAAAGACCTCCTGCACCTTTGAATATTCCCTGGAACAGGGAAAGAAAGCCGCAAGTAAAAGTGAAAAAGCTTCCTGCAGAAGAGAGGATTAGAAATTTCTCGGAAGTGAGCTTGGGCTACAGCACCGAAGAAGCGCAAAGTGAAGCAGAAAGGTGCCTTACCTGTGGAGGATGCGCAGAGTGTATGCAGTGTGTTTTAGCCTGTCAGAGAGGAGCTATAAACCATAAAGAGGAGGACAGGGAAGAAGAAATACAGGTAGGAGCAATAATTTACACTACCGGAGCCCATGCCTTTGACCCCTCTTCAGCTTACCGAGAGCTAAAATATAAAAAATATCCCAATGTGATCACCAGCCTCGATTTTGAGCGTATTCTCAATGCCTCTGGTCCTTTTAGAGGGAAAGTAATAAGACCGGGAGATGGAAAAGTTCCCCAAAAAGTGGCTTTCATCCAGTGTGTGGGTTCTCGAGACCCGGATAGAGGAAAACCTTACTGTTCCTCAGTTTGCTGTATGTATGCTATCAAAGAAGCTCTGGTAGCTAAAGAACATCTATTGCTGGAAGGAGAGAAAGATTTTCAGGTTACCATTTTCTATATCGACCTTCGCTCTTACGGAAAAGATTTTGAACGCTATTATGAACGGGCTAAAAAAGAGGGAATCCGTTTTGTCCAGAGCAAAGTAGATAAAGTTGAAGAGCTGGATAATGGGGACTTAGAACTTTATTATTCTAATCCCCAGGGAGGGGTAGAAAAAGAAGTTTTTGATTTGGTGGTGCTATCGGTGGGTTTAGAGATAGAGGAGAAACAAAAAGAAGAGTTAGAAAAATTAGGCTTTTCTTTAAGCCCGGAAGGATTTCCTTATACCGATTCTCTTTTCCCCATTCGCTCTTTAAAAGAAGGAATATGGGTAGCAGGGACATTAGGTGGACCAAAAGATATTCCTGATACAGTGATAGAGGCCAGTGCTGCTTCTTGTGAGGTAGCTTCTTTTCTCCACTCTTCTCGGTTCCAGGAGGTGAAGGAAAAAGAATATCCTCTGGAGAGAAATGTGGAGTCTGAACCATTACGTATTGGAGTATTCATCTGCCACTGTGGAATAAACATCGCTGGAGTGGTAAAGATAGAAGAAGTAGTGGAGAAAGCGAAAAAGCTTCCCGGGGTAGCTTATGTGGAAGCCAATCTTTATACCTGCTCTCAGGATACTCAGGAGAGAATAAAGGAAAAAATAGAGGAATACCATTTGAATAGAATAGTAGTAGCTTCTTGCTCCCCTCGGACTCATGAACCTCTCTTTCAAGAAACTCTCCGCGAAGCAGGACTGAATCCTCATCTTTTTGAGATGGCCAACATCCGGGACCAATGTTCTTGGGTACATCAGCTCCAGCCGGAGGAAGCCACAAAAAAAGCACAAGACTTAGTAGCTATGGCGGTAGCTAAAGCTTCCTTTTTAGAGCCGTTGCAGCCTGTTTCTTTGTCAGTAGATAAATCGGTTCTCATTGTGGGAGGGGGGATTGCCGGCTTAGTAGCGGCAAAAGAAGCCCAGAGGCAAGGCTTGCGGGTGTACCTTGTAGAGAAAGAGAAAGAGCTGGGAGGGCAGCTGCGGGGTTTTAATCACCGATTTACCTTAGAAGGTGAAGATTTAGTAGAATTTAAAAACAGTTTAGAGAGAGATATAAGTGAACACCTGGATATAGAGACCTTTCGGGAAGCAGAAGTGATAGAGGTTAATGGTTTTGTGGGCAATTTTGAAAGCAAATTACGAATAAAAGGGGAAGAAAAAGTTATCCGTCACGGAGGGGTAATTATCGCTACCGGTGCTACAGAACATCAGCCTCGAGAATTTCATTATGGGGAAGATGAGAGAATAATTACCCAGACTGAACTGGAAAAAATGCTAAACGAGGGGCTATCATCGTCTCCTCAACGAGTGGTTATGATTCAGTGTGTAGGTTCAAGAGATGAGGAGCATCCTTATTGCAGTAAGGTTTGTTGTTTTACGGCTTTGAAAAATGCCCTGACTCTTAAAAAACTCTCTCCTCAGACTGAGGTATACATTCTTTATCGGGATATGAGAAGTTATGGTCTCGCAGAAAGCTATTATCGAGAAGCTCGGGAGAAAGGAGTGGTTTTCATCCCCTTTCCCGATGACCTTCCTCCCTCTCTATCTCTGGGGGAAGATATTGCTCTGCACCTCAGGAGCTCCTTAGGAGAAGAAGTTATCCTGCATAGCGATTTAGTGGTTTTGAGCACCGGAATAGAACCACAGAGGAGTAACGAGAAAATAGCTCAGCTATTTAAAGTGCCTCTTAACCAGGATGGCTTCTTTTTAGAAGCTCATGTAAAGCTCCGCCCGGTAGACTTTGCCACCGATGGAGTTTATGTTTGTGGCCTGGCTCATAGCCCCAAACCAGCCCGAGAAAGTATTTTGCAAGCCAAAGCTTGTGTTTCCCGGCTTATGAATGTTTTAAGTAAAGACACCATTCAATCTGAAGCTCAAATTGCCCAGGTGATTAAGGAACGATGCACTGCCTGTGGTGATTGTGAAAAAGTCTGTCAGTATCAGGCAGTAAAAGTAGACCAGGAGCAAAGGATAGCCGAGGTTAACGCCGCTTTGTGCAAGGGGTGCGGCCTTTGCAGTGCTACCTGTAAAAGTGGAGCTATCCGGGTGCCGGGATTTGCTCCGGAAGAAATAGTCTCGGAGATGGAGTATATACTATGAAAAACAACTGGGAACCTAAAATTGTAGCTTTTCTGTGCCACTGGTGTAGTTATGCTGGTGCTGATTTAGCAGGAATAAGCAGAATTCAATATCCTCCCAACATCCGGGTGATTCGTGTTCCCTGTTCGGGAGCGGTTAATCCTCTTTATATTTTGAAAGCTCTTCGAGAAGGGGCAGATGGAGTTTTAGTTTCTGGTTGTCACCCTGGTGATTGCCATTACCTGAGTGGTAATTATTTTGCCCGGCGTAAATTTTTTATTCTCCATGAATTATTACAATGGGTAGGAATAGAAAAAGATCGAGTGCAGTTTTCCTGGGTTTCAGCTTCTGAAGGACAAAAGTTTTCTCAAGTGGTAGAAGAAACGGTAGAAAAAGTGAAAAAATTGGGTCCAGCTAAAAAGTTGGTGAAGGAGTTTACCTTCCATGTTTGAAAAAGAAATACGAAGAAAATCCGAAGAGCTTTTGGAAACAAAAACAGTAGATATGGTTATTGGCTATACCTCCGGGTCTTTACCTTTTCAGGCCAGACCAGTTTTGATTTCCTCTCCTGAAGATACAGAGCAACTGGTGTGGAATCACTTCTCGAGCCCCAATTTAGCTCGCTATCTTTTACCCTACCGGGATAGCTCTAAAAAGATTGCTCTTCTGGCCAAAGGGTGCGATGCTCGAGCAGTAATGGTTTTGATTCAGGAAAAACAATTCCCCCGGGAGAGAGTTCATATAATAGGATTACCGTGCCCGGGAATGATTAGCAAAACCAAGTTAGAAAAAGAGCTGGGAGAAATAAAAGAAGAAGATTTCTCCTTTGAGAAAGACACTTTTCTCTGGCAAGGTAAAAAATGGGAGATATTTCCTTTTTTAGAAGACACTTGCTCTCGCTGCCGATATCCTAATCCTCCCCTTTATGATGAGCTAATAGGGGAAAAAAGAGAGCCCTGGGGAAGTTCCAGCACCGATTACTTAGAAAAAATAAATGGCCAATCGGAGGAAGAGAGATGGCAATTTTGGGAAGAAGAGTTGAGTCGTTGTATACGCTGTTATGCCTGCCGCAATGCCTGTCCACTGTGCTACTGTAAGGAGTGCTTTGCAGAAAGTGATTTACCTCGCTGGGTGAGTGGAGTTCCCACTCTTTCTGATAATTTGTTTTTCCATTTAGGTAGAAGCATGCATCTGGCAGGAAGGTGCGTAGAGTGTGGAGCTTGTGAGCGGGCCTGTCCGGAGGAGATAAAAATCGGACTTTTACCTTTAAAAGTAGAAATGATAATAAAAAATAATTTCTCTTTTGAAGCCGGGCTGTCACTTGAAGAAGATGCCCCTCTTTTAACTTACAGAGAAACTGACCCCGGGGAGTTCATAAAATGAGGAAAGCGATGAATGAAGGATTAATAGCTAAGGAAAAATGGTGGGAGTGGGTGGAAGATAAAAAAGACAGAGTATTTTTAACCGAACGGGCTAAAAGCAGGTATGGAAAGTGGTTTCCCCGGGAAGTAAAAGTAGTTAAAAATGGAAAGGAAATCCTTCTCCCTCCCGGGGAGGAAGTTTACCGTTACTTCTGGACAGGGGAGAAGTGGAAAATAAAAGAAAGAGAGATTAGTGCCTCTCCGGCTTTCCTTTTTTCTCTTCCCTGCGAAGCTCGAGCGATTATTGAGGTTACTGATAAAATTTTTTTAAATAACCCGATAGATAAAAACTACTGGCTGAGGAGAAAATCGCTTTCTTTGGGAATTATGGCTTGTTTACAACCTGAGCCCACCTGTTTTTGTTCTTCAGTAGGAGGAGGCCCTTTCTGGAGAGATGAAGGAGCTTTATTTTTAGTTCCTCGGGAAGATGATATTTATATCCAGGGAGAAGGAGAACTTTTTTCCTTTAGTGAAGAGGTGGAAGAAAAAATAAAAGAGGAAATTCAGGCTCTTCAAAAAAAAGCCGAAAGTGTGCTTCCTTCTCTTCTTCCTTCTTATTTTCCTCAAGAACTCTACCGTTATTTTGAAGATGAAGAATGGAATGAGCTCAGCTGGCATTGTATAAACTGTGGTGCTTGCACATTTTTATGCCCTACCTGTTATTGCTTTGATTTAAACGTAGAAGGGAAACTAAAAGGGTTTCAGCTCCGCAGCTGGGATAGCTGTATGTTTCCCAAATTTACCCTTCACGCTTCTTTTCATAATCCCCGTCCTACGGGAAAAGAGCGAGTGAGGCAACGAGTGATGCACAAATTTTCCTATTTTCCAGAGCGAGAAGGAAATTTTGCCTGCGTAGGTTGTGGAGTGTGCGTAGAGAAGTGCCCGGTAAACTGGGACATTCGAGAGGCTATTGAGAGGATGGTGGAAAAAATTGACCGCTTCAGAACCTGAAATTAATAATCCTTATCTACCTCTTCTTTTACCTATAGCGGAAATTATCGAGGAAACCAGAGATATTAAGACTTTCCGCTTGCGAGGGAACTCAATCTTTTCCTATCTTCCCGGGCAATTTGCTGAAGTATTTGTTCCGGGGAGAGGAGAAGCCCCCTTTTCTATAACTTCTTCTCCTACCGATGGAGAAATTTTAGAATTCAGCATTAAAAGGATAGGAACGGTAACCACTGCTCTGCATCGGATGAACCAGGGAGAAGAGATAGGAGTGCGAGGTCCCTATGGAAATGGCTTCCCCATAGAGGAGCTAAAAAACCATAATCTTCTCTTTGTGGGAGGAGGGATCGGGCTGGCTCCTTTGCGTTCTCTCATTAACTACGTTCTTTCTCCTCAGCACCGGGGAGAGTTTGGAGAAATATTCATCCTTTACGGGGCAAGAAGTCCCGAAGATCTGGTCTTTAAGTGGGAGTTAGAAAAATGGGAGGAAAGAGAAGACCTCCATCTTCTCGTTACTGTAGACCGGGGAGATAGTTCCTGGAGGGGAAGAGTAGGGTTGGTTCCTCAAGTGCTAAAAGAGGAGGTAAAAATAAAGGCAGAGGAGTGGAAAAGTATAGTTTGTGGTCCACCGATTATGATAAAATTTACCATTAAGTCTCTTCTGGAGATGGGTTTTTCCCCTTCTCAGATAATCACTACCTTAGAGATGAAAATGAAGTGTGGTTTGGGGAAATGTGGCCGGTGCAATATCGGGCCTTTCTACGTTTGCCAGGAAGGACCGGTTTTTTCTTATGAAGTATTGCAGAATTTACCAGAAGAATACTGAAGAGGGAAAGAAGGAGTGGCTTTGACTTACGAGGAAGCGGTAAAGTATCTCTATGGTTTGATCAATTACGAAAAAATCAGTTTTTCCTATTCTGATTTAAAACTGGATAGAATGAGAGAACTGGTAAATAGATTAAGTAATCCCCAGAATGATTTTCCCTCCATTCTTGTAGCGGGAACGAAAGGCAAAGGTAGCACTGCTTATTTTCTGGAGCGGCTCTTTTTAGCCTGGGGGTGGAAGTGTGGTTTTTATACTAAACCTCATCTTCTGACTTTTCGGGAAAGAATACGGTTGGAGGGTAATCTGATCCCTGCTCAGGATCTCGCGAACCTTGTTGAGGAGATAAAACCGGTGGTAGAGGAAATGAGAAACTCTCCCTGGGGAAGGCCTACTTATTTTGAAGTGTCGGTAGCTTTAGCTTTCCTTTATTTTTCTCGGAAGAAAGTAGATGTGGCAGTAATAGAAGTGGGGTTAGGAGGAAGATTAGATGCTACCAATGTTTGTGAACCTCAGCTTACTGTTATCACTCCTATCAGCTTTGACCATACCGATGTTCTGGGAGATACCCTTTCTGCCATTGCCCGAGAAAAAGCAGGAATTTTAAGAAAAGGTATTAAATTAGTTCTCTTACCTCAAGAAGAAGAAGCTCGAAAAACCATTTTGAAGGAAGCACAAGAAAAAAGTGCACCAGTTAGTGAGGTAGAAAAAGAATGCCGGTGGCAAATTTTATCTCGAGAGAAAAGTGGCTCGCTATTTTCTTTTTCGATAGGTGATTGGGGAGAAGGTGTGTGCAGTCTTTCTCTTTTAGGAGACCACCAGGTAGTTAATTTTCTTAGTGCACTTCTCGCCGCTCGAGAATGGGGTTTATCTTTCGATCAACAAAAATTAAGTAGAGCTCTAAAAGACCTGTACTGGCCGGGTAGGATTCAGATTCTCTCTCTGGAGCCTTTGGTGGTATTTGATGTAGCCCATAATCAGGCTTCTTTTTCTCAGTTGATTAAGACTCTCCAGGATTTTTTGGGAATGGAAAAAGCAGTATTTTTACTCGGTCTTTTAGAGGGAAAGGACTATATAGGTATAGCCCAGGAGCTAAAAGGATTTACCTCGCGCGTTTTCCTCACTCTACCTTTAAATCCTAAAGCTATTCTTCCCCAGATAATCTCCCCTTACCTAAAGAGGGAAGGTATAGAGGTAGAAATAGTTAAAGACCTTTTTCAAGCACGAGATCTGGCTTTTCAGTTTGCTCAAGAAGAGAAGTTGCCTTTAGTTACGGCGGGTTCTTTTTACCTCGCTCCACTTTTTGCTCAACAATTATTTTTACCCCAAGAGGAGGAAAAAGCTTATGTTGATAGTAGCAGAAAGAATTAATGCTACTCGAAAACCTGTTCGAGAAGCTCTGGAAAGAAAGGATGAAAATTTTTTTATTCAGGAAGCTAAAAAGCAGGAGGCAGCAGGGGCTCACTTTATAGATGTGAATGCTGGAACTGAAGCCAGCCAGGAAATAGAAAATCTACCGTGGCTTGTGGAATTAATTCAGGATGAGGTAAGCATTCCTCTTTCTCTTGATTCGGCCAACGACGAGGCTTTAGCCCGGGCTCTACGAGTTTACAATAAAAAAGAAGTAATGATTAATTCTTTCACTGCTGAAGAAGAGAGAATAAAAGCTATTTTACCTTTAGCGAAAGATTATAATGCTCTGGTAGTGGGTTTGGCTATGGGAAAAGGAGGAGTCCCTCAGTCTTCAGAAGACCGCCTGAGATTGGTGGATACGCTGATAGAAGCGGTAGATTCTTATAAGATTGGAAGAGATAAACTTTTTGTAGACCCCCTGGTAGTACCTATTGGCACCGATCACTCTCAGGGTAAAGTTTTTCTTGAAACAGTGAAAATAGTAAAAGAAAAATATGATGAAGTTAGAACTATTTGTGGCCTCAGCAACATCTCTTATGGCATGCCCAATCGGAGGTTGCTTAACCGTACCTTTCTTATTCTAGCTCGAGGTTATGGTTTGGACGCTTCTATCATTGATCCTCTGGATCAGGAGCTAATGAGTAGCATCTACGCTACTGAGGTTCTTTTGGGCTATGATGAGTTTTGCATGAATTATTTATCAGCTTATCGGTCAGGTAAATTGGAAGGTTGAACTGGTATCAAAATTTATCCCCCCTTTAGTAAAAAGACCGGAGGTACAGTCTTTTGTCTAAAAGATTAGTTTTAGTTGTTATCTGGCTGGCTATTTTAGTCTACCCTGTCTTGGCTAATGAAGATGTAATTTTAGATTACGCTTTATGCGTAGGATTAGACCAGGATGGGCTACCTCTTGAGCGCCGGGATATATTTATTACTGAGGAAGAAAAGATACTTTGCTGGGTATTTGTGAGCGAAGTTCACAAGGGAGATGAGTTGCGTTGGGAATTTCAACCACCCCGGGGAGAAGTATATGAAAGCATTTTAATAGTGGAAGAGGACAATCGATATGTAGGTGCTACCGGGGAGCTGTCTCTCGCCATTTATCGTAATACCATCCCTCCTGGAGAGTGGAAAGTAAATTTTTATCTCAATGGGGAAAAGTATCTGGAGCTTCCTTTTACTCTTCTGGAGAGCAATATCGGCGAAAGTGAAACTTTAGAAGAGGCTATTCAGAAAACTGTTGTAGTTATCAGAAAATTGGGATACGAAGTCCTGGATTTAAATGTTGATGATAGTAATCAAGCTTATTTAAGAATGAATATGGTGGCTCCTACCCTTGACCAACGAGTGTGGAACCAGATTGGTATAGGGTTTGAATCTTTAAAAAGAGTTTTTCCTCAATCATCCTGGTTTTTAGTTCAGCTTATCTTAGATAATGAGTATGTATTAAGTTTTCAGGTAAGAGCTTATGATTTTGATATGTGGAGAAAAGGAAATCTGAATACTGATGAGTTCTGGAAGAAAAAGGTGCATCGTTACGTTTATGATTTAAAGAATAAGGAAGAGATTCAGGATGTATCTTCCTTTTATCTGGAGAAGTTTGAGGTAATATATTGAGAAGGTGAGTTTCAATGAGGAAAGTTTTTAGTAAGTTTTCACCGAGAGACTTTCAATTTTTAGCTGATTTAGTGGGAGAGGATAAAGATAAGACCTATTTTATCGATCTGGTGACCCGGGATCCTGATTCTTTAGATTTGGTGCTGGAAGAAGAGGAAATTTTTAAGAAGGTAATCCAGAGTGAGGATGTTTTTGTCCGCATCAGTCCTTATCTATATTTTGAACTTCTTCTCCGTCAAGCTATCCGGGACATAAAAAGAGATGCATATACACTAGAGCAAGTAGGTTACAAAACTCGAGTGCCGGTTTTTGATAGCCGAAAAGTTTTAGAGGTCCTTTCCCAGGACGAGATCAGAGACTATCTGGTGGAGCTGCTAGTTTCTTTTATCCGGGTTAATCAATTTACCATTTATCTCAATCGGGGTAGAGGCATTTATTTCAAAAAAGTTTTATCTGATATGGATTTTGACCTTCTGGTAGAAATGAGTGAAATAGTAGATGAGCCTTATCGCTTTGTCTTTCTGAAACGAGCGGGAGACCTGGCTTTATTCTTAAGTGGTATATTTCCTGAACAACTTGTTGGAGAGCGATCTCATTCTCTGGCCAAAAATAGACGGTTGGTTTCCTGGACTAACAAGGGGGAAGATTTGGAGAAAAAAGGAAGCGAGCTATATCACAAAGCTAGCGAGAGCGAAATAGCTAAGGAAAAAGAATTGAGTCCTGTATTGACTATGATGGCAGATAATTTTACTTTCACTAAAAAACCTCTTAACGTTATGGCAGATAGATATCTATACCTCAGAAAACACGATATTTTTCCCTTTATTGATAACCAAAACTAATTTTGGATAGGACCTTATTTCTTATTTTTACAAGCAGTTAGCCACAAAAATGGTGGTAATGCTTCTTATTTATGAGAGAAGAAGCCTCTTTTCTAAAAACAGTGGCACAGAAAGCAGGCTTCTGGGTGAGTGATAAGGAAGCAGATGAGAAAGTAAGAATAGCCTATCAGGTACTGCAAAGACGAGCACTGATCAACTTAGCAAAATAGTTAACACTCGAGAGGTTGCAGAAAGAGGAGCTTTTTAATTTCTTTAGCAACTACGGGAGAGAGGGGGAGGGTTCTTTTCTTTCTTGTTTTGGCGACATCTTCAGGAATAGTTACCTCAAATGAGGCAAAGTTAAAGTCTTCTTTCTTGAGCTTCAGTGCCTCTCCGGAGCGGATACCAGTATCCAGCATAAAAAGGATAAGACAGTAATCACGAAAGCCAGTATAACTCTTTTTATCTGGAGCGCCGAGTAGCTCTTTTAATACTTCAAGCGGTATTGCTCTAGCTCTCTCTTCATCTTTCCTCTTTTTAAAGTCAATAGGGTTTTTCTCAATAACGTTCTCTCACTAAAAAATCAAGGAAAGCTTTAAGATATTTTCGACGAAGATTGAAAGTAGCAGGCTTGATATCATCAGAAAAATACTTAAGGATGGAAGTTCTTAATTCTTTATCAGAGTGTAGAGCACGAGGAAAGCGCTTAAAGAATATTGTGCATGAAACTTATAATCGGAAATAGTGCGAGAAGCTTTACTTCTGCTTTCCTTTCAAAGAGGAACAACTCTAAGAAACTTTCCCAGCTATCAGGTTGCGGAAGTTTTACTACCTGCCCCACAGAAATCGCCTCTTTCTGGGAGTCGATTTTATAGTCGTCGGACTCAGGGGTTTTTAAAGAGGGGAGAGAAGCCGCAAGAGAGGCTCTGTAGAGCTCTGGTGAGCCGTGCAGGAATCGAACCTGCGACACCCGGATTAAAAGTCCGGTGCTCTACCTTCTGAGCTAACGGCCCACTCTTCAGCGCTTGACAATATATCCTAAAGCTACTTTTTTGTCAACAGCGTTATTATTCTACCAGAAGAGAAGATGAATTTAAAGCTCTGTGAAGAAAATTTTGCAATTCTCAGCGTATTTAAGGCATAACCTCCATACTTGGTGAGTCTCGATATAGAATACGGGAAACATTATTTCGTCCTTCTTTTAATCAGGGTATGGGGATTTTCCAAACAGCTCTCTCACTTCTTGACAATTCTATGGAAAAAGCTTAATCTATTCTTAGATGGTTAATACCACTTAATATTCTTACTTAAGAATATAAAATTAAGGAGGAGAAGTGATTATTTTGGAGCAGAAATTAAATCGCAAGATACCAGTTCCCCTTTATTACCAGCTGAAAGAAATCATAAAAGAAGAAATTGAGGAAGGTAAGCTCAAGCCTGGAGATCCGATTCCTTCGGAAAGAGAACTTTCTGAAAAATATGGAATCAGTCGCCCGACAGTTAGACAGGCTTTGAAGGAATTAGTGTATGAGGGCTGGCTAACAAGAGAAAAAGGAAGAGGGACTTTTATCTCTAAGCCGAAGATTGATTATGGTTTTATCCAGCACTTTACCACTTTTTATGATGATATGGTGGAAAAAGGTTATTCACTACGTACTGTTATCCTTAATAAGGAAATTCGGAAAGCAGGAAAAGAAATTGCCCGGTTTCTCCAAATAGGGGAAGACGAGGAAATTATTTTTATCGATCGACTGCGATTTATTGAAGATGAGCCAATAGTAAGAGTTAATAATCATATCCCTTTAGCTCTCTGCCCGGCGTTGGTGGAAGAAGACTTAACCGATCAATCTCTCTATCGTATCATGGCGGAAAAATATGGTCTCAAGCCTCATCGAGCGGAAATAAGTCTGGAGCCCATCGTAGCCAATGAAGTAGACTCTGAGCTTCTGGATATTGAGAAGGGGGCCCCTATGCTTCTCATGGAAAATGTTACTTTTACCGAAGAAGGGCAAATAATCGATTTCTTCCGTTCCCGATTTAGGGGGGATAAAGGAAAGGTCAGAGTGAACGTATATAAGGAGAGGTAAAAAGCATTTTAGCTAATCCCTCTATGCAGTAAAGGGGAACCGAGAAGCAGCTTGAGCATCAGGAATTAATATAGATAGAGTAAAAATTGTGGTTTACAGAGGTATAGTTATTTGTTTTTTTCCAGGAGGAGCTGAAGCATACTTAAAGCTTGAAGGAAAAAGAAGGAAGAATTGTAACTAATAAATAAATTGAGAAGGAGTGATTCTTCATTGAATAAGCTTCGTTTTGTTTTGGTAGGAGCAGGAAGAGCAGGTATGGTTCATGGCCAAAATTTGGTTCATTACATCCCCGAAGGAGATCTAAAGGCTGTAGTAGACGTAGATTTAAAGAGGGCCGAAGAGACCAGCGCAAGCCTGGGGGTTAAATCTTTTTACTCCACTTTGGATGAGGCTCTGGAAAAGGAAGATTGTGACGCCGTTTGTATTGCTTCTTTAACTTTTACTCATCGGGAAATGATAGAAAAGGCGGCAGGAGCTAAAAAGCACATTTTCTGTGAAAAACCTCTGGCTCAAAGTTTAGAGGAAGCAGAAAAAATTCAGGAAGCTGTGGAAAAAGCTGGTGTAAAGTTCCAGATCGGTTTTATGCGCCGATATGACCCGGGGATACGGAGAGCATGGGAGATGGTGAGAGAGGGGAAAATCGGAGATATAGTTCTCATTAAATCTACTGGTCGAGGCCCGGGCCTTCCTGCTCCCTGGATTTTTGATAGAGAAAAAAGCGGAGGGATGTTAGCTGAAGTTTCCTCTCATGATATAGATTCAGTTTTGTGGTTTGTTGACAAAAAGCCTCATCACCTCCACCTGGAAGCTAAGAATTTCAAAGGACAAGAAATAAGAGAAGAGTTTCCCGATTTTTACGATCACTATGTTTTAACTATGAGTTTTGTTGAGGGGCCTTTAGGAATGATAGATGGAGGGTGTCCGGTAGGTTATGCCTATGATGCCCGGATAGAGATTTTAGGAACAGAAGGAATGATTAAAGTAGGAGAAACAGAAGCAAGGGGTCCAGTTCTTTATACTTCGGATAAAAAATCCTGGCGGGATAATCAATCCAGTTGGCGGGATCGTTTTCGGGAAGGATACCTGGAGGAAATGAAGTCTTTTATCCGTTCTGTTTTAGAAGATCAAAACCCATCTCCTTCTATTATTGATGGTAAGAGAGTGGTAAAGGTGGTGGAGCTTGCTCATAAGTCTCTCGGTCAGCAAAGTCCAGTTCTCTGGGAAGGAGAGTGGTAGATTTGCATTATCTCATTGGTAGTGATTTAGGAACTACGGCTACCAAAACCGGCCTTTTCGATGAAGAAGGAAATTTAATAGCACTTGCTCGGCAAAAATCTAATTTGATCTATGGTAAAGACGGAAGTGTTGTTCAGGATCCCTATGAGATGTTGAGCTCGGTGGTGGAGACTGTAAAAGAGGTAGTAGAAAAAAGCGGAGTTTCTCCCTCTTCTATTCTCGCTATTGCTCTTGATGGTCAAATGGCAGGGATTATGGGAGTAGATGAAAGTGGAGAAGCAGCTACCCCTTATGATTCCTGGTTAGATGTGAGATGTGCTCCCTATGCGGAGCTAATGAGAGAAAAAGCTGAAGAGTTAATTATTAAGCGATCAGGTATGGCACCCAGCATTAATCATGGCCCTAAAATTTTGTGGTGGAAGAAAGAGCAACCAGAAGTTTATCAGAAAATTGACAAATTTACTGTTCCTTCTTGCTGGGTCAGCCAGAAGCTATGTGGTCTCCGGGGTGAGGAAACGTTTATAGACTATACTTATCTTCATTTTTCCTGCTTCTCTCATTTGGAAGATGGTTGCTGGGATAGAGAGTTGATGGAAATTTTTGAAGTGGAAGAAAGTAAGTTTCCTCTGATAGTTAAACCTTGGCAAGTGGTGGGAAAGATTAAAAAAGAGTGGGCAGAAAAGATGGGAATCCCTGCCGGTACTCCTGTGGTTGCTGGTTGTGGAGACCAGGCAGCTAATAATTTGGGCGCTGGAGTGGTAGAAAGGGGTACAGCTTTTGATGTAGCCGGCACCGCTTCTTGTTTTAGCCTTTCAGTAGATAGATTTGTTCCTGATTTAGAGCACAAAACTATTCTTTTTCCTCGAGCGGTATTAGAGGGATATTATTACCCCATGGCTTATATAAATGGAGGAGGATTAGACTTAGAGTGGGCTAAAGATGAATTTTTTCGAGAATGGGCAGAGTTGCCTAATGCTTTTCAGTTGATTGATGAAGAGGTGGAGAAAATTGTTTCTTCTCCTTCCTCTCTGGTTTTTCTCCCTCATCTTCGGGGTAGAAACTGTCCTGGCGAGCCCTATTTCCGGGGAGTATTTGCCGGTTTTAGCTGGGACCACCGTAGGGAACATCTGTTTCGAGCCATACTTGAGGGGATAGCTTTCGAATATGCCTATTACCTTTCTATAATTAGAAAGCTCCTACCGGAGATAAATTTCCAGGAAGTGCGAGTAATAGGAGGAGGAGCTAAGTCATCTTTCTGGAATCGGATAAAAGCTAGCATCCTGCGTATGCCTTATGTGGAGTTAGATAGAGAAGAGTTTGCCATCTGGGGGTCAGCGTTACTGGCTGGTTTTGGAGTGGGATTATTTTCTGACCTCAAAGAAAAATCTATCCATTCAGTACAAAAAATTAAAACTCATTTTCCTCAAGAGGAATGGAGTGCTTTTTACGATAATCTTTTCCCTTTTTATCTTGATACTCTGGAAAAGATGGGTAAAGTTTTCGATTCTCATAAAGAGCTTTTTAGCTGAAACAAATTAAAAGGACGTGATCAACCTTGAAAGCAGCAGTATTTTCTTATCCTCCTGGGATAAAGGTGATAGAGGTTCCTGAGCCCCAACCTGGGGAAGGAGAGGTTTTAATCCGGGTGAAAGCGGTGGCTTTGTGTGGCACAGATTTGCGTATCGCTCGGCGGGGACATGCTGATATTTCGGAAGGAGAAAAGCGTATTTTAGGACATGAAGTGGTAGGGGTGATTGAAGAGGTAGGAAAAGGAGTAGATGACCTGGCCCCGGGCATGAAAGTGGCTATAGCTCCCAATTACGGATGTGGAAAGTGTTATTACTGTATTCAGGGTCTTACTCATCATTGTCCGGAAGGGAAAGCTCTGGGAATAACGGAAAATGGCGGGTTTACCGAGTTTATGGTAGTTCCTCAAAAAGCAGTATCTCAGGGAAATGTTTTTCCCCTGCCCGGGGAAACTGATTTGGTCTCTATTGCTTTTGTGGAAGCTTTAGCTTGTGTAGTGCATGGTTTTCTTCCTCTCGGGGTGGGCTTTCGAGATCGAGTTCTTATATATGGAGCCGGCCCCATTGGGTTAATGTTTTTAGAATTAGCTCAACTGCAGGGAGCAAAAGAAGTCTGGATGGCAGACTTAAGTGAAGACCGCCTAAAGGTAGCCCAAGAAAGAGGAGCTAAAACCATAGTGGTGGGGAAGGAGAAAGTAAAAGAGAGAATAAAGGAAGCGGAAGTGGTGGTAGTAGCTGCTCCTTCTCCTGACGCTCAAAAAGAAGCTTTAGAGATAGCTGGAATTTATGGAAGAATTAATTTCTTTGGTGGTTTACCTCCTCAGGTAAAAGAAGTTGCCCTTCCCAGTAATTTAATTCACTACAAAGAATTGGTAGTAACCGGGACTACAAAATCTAACAACTTTCACTTTCGGAGCGCTCTGGATTTGTTATTGCAAGAGCAATTGGACCTTTCTTATCTTGTAAGTCACGTTTTGCCCTTAGAAAGAATAGAAGAAGGCTTATCTCTTATGGAGAGACAACAGTCTCTTAAAGTAGTTATAGTTCCAGAATGAAAACAAAAAACAAAAATAGAAAGGATGATATTATGAAGCCTTTTAATGTGGTAATAGATTTTTCTACCGGGGAATTGTCCCCGGGGAAAAAGACTGTTCGCCGGGTGAGTGATGTTAAGAATATGTTCCTAGATAGGGAAAAAGCGGAGGAAATGATAAAAAACGGTGACCCTCTGGTTTATGAAGTAATTTATGCCGATATCCCGGAAGAAGCGGGACATTTAGGTCACTGTACTACCATTATTTATCCGGGAAAAGTAGGAAAGGAATTCTTTCTAACTAAAGGGCACCTTCACGAGCAACTGGGAACGGCAGAGATTTATCTTTGTTTACGAGGAAAAGGGAAGTTGCTTATGGAGTCTACTGATGGAGACTGGGCTGCTTTAGATATGTTTCCTGGTTCTTCTTCTTACATTCCTCCTTTTTGGTCTCACCGTACAGCAAACGTAGGGCAGGAGCCTCTCATTTTTTACTGCATTTTCCACGCTGATGCTGGTCATGATTACGCGACCATCGAAGAAAAAGGGTTTCCCAAACTGGTGGTGGAAGAAAAAGGAGAGGTAGTGTTGATAGATAACCCCAAAAGGAGCAGGTAAAATGAAGTTGCCAGAACGCGCTTCTCAGCCTACCATGTATTTTATTGGAGTTACCACTCATCAGTCCTCTATTATGAAGCTTTTTCCCCTGTGGGCTAAGGAGTTGGGTTTAAATAATGCGGTGCTCAAGGGGATTGACATTGAAATACATGCTCCTCGGGAAGTTTATCGAGAGGTGGTAAGCTTCATTAAGAATGATCCTCTCTCCCTGGGAGCTCTGGTCACCACTCACAAAATTGACCTTTATGAGGCAGCTAAAGATCTGTTTGACTATTTAGATCCTTATGCTCAGCTGTTTGGAGAACTATCTTCTATTTCTAAAAAAGATGGGCGGCTGGAGGGTCACGCCAAAGACCCTATATCCTGTGGTTTGGCTATGGAAGCTTTTATCCCCCCTGATTTTTGGAAAGAACATGGGGGAGAAGTTTTCATTATGGGAGCGGGGGGTAGCGCTCGAGCCATTGCTGCATATCTCTTTGATCCTAAAAAAGAGGGAAACATGCCCAGTAAACTTTATGTTTCTAACCGTAGCACACCTCGCCTTTATGGTATGGAAGAAATCTTGAGAAAAATTAATCCCCATATTAATGCTGAATACGTTCATTCTCCTCAACCGGAAATAAACGATCAGGTTTTGAAAAGAGTTAAGCCTTATTCTTTGGTGGTTAATGCTACGGGCTTGGGTAAAGATCGTCCTGGTTCTCCTCTTACTGATAATTGTGAATTTCCTCCTCATAGTTTAATATGGGAACTCAATTATCGGGGAGATTTAAAATTCATTCACCAGGCTTTAGCTCAAAAAGAAAAAAAGAACTTGAAAATAGAAGATGGCTGGATATACTTCCTTCATGGCTGGACCCAGGTAATAGCGCAAGTTTTCCACATTGAAATTGGCAAAGAACTTTTCCAGCGCATTGAGGAAATCTCTCAGGATTTTCGTCCCCCCCGACTTTACTGAAGAGATAATCTTTGGTCATTAATCCGGGAATAAAGAATCTTTTTCCCAGTTAGCATTAATAATGAATCTGCGGTTCATCCATCAGGAAAAGGGGGAGAGAAGAATGCGAAAAATCTGTAAATGCTGGTTAGTGGGAATGATGCTCCTTCTTTTCCTGATGACCGGTTTATCCTTTCCTCAGAGTGAAGAGCAGGTTATATTCTGGGTTCCAGTTAAAGACGTTCCAGACTTAGGAATGGTAGATTGGGGCTTGGCCAGTTTTGTGAAACGAGCTCTTCGGGAAGCAGAAGATGCTGGAGCGCAGGCAGTGATTCTGGAAATCGATACCTCAGGTGGCTGGGTGGACGCTATGCTTTTTATTAAAGACGCCATCATTTCTTCTTCCTGTCCTACTGTGGCGTTCATTAATCACCGAGCCTGGTCAGCAGGAGCCTTCATTGCCCTGGCCTGTGAAACCATCGTGTTTGCTCCTGATGCCACTATGGGAGCAGCTGAGCCACGTAGTGGTACTCCGGAAGAGATAGATAAACCTGACCCCAAAACTGTATCAGCTATTCGAGCTCAAATTGAAGCCCTGGCTGAGGCTCGAGGAAGAGATCCACTTGTTTTTGCTTCTATGGTAGATCGCAATGTTGAAATCGATGGATTGGTAAAAAAGGGAGAGCTTCTAACTCTCCGGGCTTCTCAAGCCCTGGAGTATGGGGCTGGAGATTTAATAGCCGCTAATCGGGAAGAACTATTAAGTAAATTAGGTTTAGAAGGAACAGTTCGTGAACTCTCTCCCTCCTGGTCAGAGAACCTGGCTCGATTGGTAACTAATCCGGTGGTAGTTCCTATTCTTCTTACTCTGGCTTTAGTAGGAATTTTAATGGAAATTTTAACTCCTGGTTTTGGAGTCCCGGGTATTGTTGGCCTGGTTTCGTTTTCTCTTTTTTTTGGAGGTCGCTATCTTGCCGGTTTAGCGGGGTGGGAGCCTCTCATTTTCTTCTTGGCGGGAGCAACTCTTTTGATTGTGGAGCTTTTCCTACCTGGCTTTGGAATAGCAGGAATTTCGGGGATGGGAGCATTAGCTCTATCCATTTATCTTGTTCTTCGAGAAACCAGTATTTTGTTCTGGCAGGAAGCTGTTTACCAATTATTTTTTTATGTTGCCCTTATGGGTGGAGTATTTCTGGTTCTTCTTGCTTTTCTTCCCCAAAGTCCAGTATGGCAAAGATTGGGGCTAAAGAAAGAAATAACCGGGAAAGTTTATCAAATAGAAGAAAAAAGCTCTGAACCCTCGGTAGTAGGGAAGGCGGGAATAGCTAAAAGCATGCTCCGTCCTGTCGGAATAGTGGAGATTGAAGGAAAACGGTGGGATGCTATAACCGAGGGAGAATTTATCTCTCCCGGTACTAAGGTGAGAGTGGAAGGAGTGAGGGGGAATACTATAGTAGTTAAATCTGAGGAAGGAGGGTAAAAATTGCAGTTTTTAAATTATTTAGTTCCTTTGATCATTGTAATAGTGGCTCTGGTGATTTTCTTTTATTTAGTTCCGGTGGGGTTGTGGATTTCTGCTCTAGCAGCCGGAGTGAAGGTAAGTATTACTACTTTGATCGGTATGCGACTTCGGAGAGTTGAGCCGGCCTCCATTATTCTCCCTTTGGTTAAAGCTACCAAAGCTGGTCTGGATCTGGATGTAGGATTGCTGGAAGCTCATTATCTGGCGGGGGGCAATGTAGACCGGGTGGTGAATGCTTTGATTGCAGCAGAGAGAGCGGGTATTCCACTTTCTTTTGAGCGGGCTTGTGCTATCGACCTTGCCGGAAGGAATGTTCTGGAGGCGGTTCAGATGAGTGTTCTTCCCCGGGTGATTGAGACTCCTGAAGTTACAGCGGTGGCTAAGGATGGGATCGAGCTCAAAGTAAAAGCCCGAGTCACAGTTAGAGCTGACATCGATCGGCTGGTAGGAGGTGCTACTGAGGCTACGGTAATTGCCCGAGTGGGAGAAGGAATAGTTACCACCATTGGCTCTTCTGCGTCTCACAAGGAAGTTCTGGAGAACCCTGATAGTATTTCTAAAACTGTTTTAGAAAAGGGGTTAGATGCCGGAACCGCTTTTGAAATTCTTTCTATCGATATTGCTGATATAGACGTAGGTCAGAATATAGGAGCTCGTCTGCAAGCCGATCAAGCTGAGGCAGATAAAAGAGTGGCTCAGGCCAAAGCAGAAGAAAGAAGAGCTATGGCTGTGGCCAGAGAACAGGAGATGAAGGCTTATACCCAAGAGATGCGAGCTAAAGTAGTGGAGGCAGAAGCAGAGATTCCTCGGGCTATAGCTCAGGCTTTAAGAGAGGGGAAATTGGGGGTTTTTGATTATTATTCTCTCCAGAATCTGCAGGCTGATACCCAGATGAGGAAGAGCTTTGGCGAGAAAGGAGAAAAGAGAGAAGATGAAAAAACCTGAACTAGCAAGTGAGAAAGGTAAAATAAAAGAGGCGAAAGATCCAGCTGGGTGGTATATGGGACATGAGCTTCTCTCCCCACCTTTATCTTTTCGCCTTCATCCTTATTTGCAGGAAATAAATCGTTATTATTTTAAAGCGAGAGATAGATTTATAATTAAATAGTTAATCAGAGGTCATATGTAATATTTTCCTCCCCTATGCTGGAGTGCTTCTTGCTCCGCCGTGATTGTTTTAGTTTTTACTTTTAATATTGGGAAGATTGTAAGGGGTGCTTCTCTTACATTGAGGAAGACGCCTTTTCTTTCTTGTAGTTTTTTATTCTTTTATATTTTTAGTCTCTTTCTTATAATCTTATACCGTAGACAATCCTATTTTTTTCTCAGGATAATCATTCTAATTTCTTAATAAGTTATACTTTTTTTTGCACTCTCTAAGCTGTATAATAAAAAGGAGGAGGGATGACTCTATGCCTAAATTAGTGAAAGAGTTTAAAGAATTTGCTAGCCGGGGAAGTATTATTGACTTAGCAGTGGGTATTGCTATAGGAAGCGCTTTTGGGGTGTTAGTTCAATCTTTGGTTTCCGATTTGATTATGCCACCTATAGGTATCCTTTTAGGAGAGATAGATTTTTCCAATCTTTTTGTGGTGTTGAAACCAGGTAACCCTCCGGGTCCTTACCTGACTCTTGCCAGCGCTAAAGAGGCTGGAGCCGTAACCGTTAACTATGGGTTATTCATCAACCATCTGGTTTCTTTTCTGATAATTGCCTTTACCTTATTTTTAGTAGTGAAAACAATTAGTCAATTCCAACACAAAGAGGAAGCCCCTCTTCCTGCTACTAAAGAATGTCCTTATTGTCATACTATCATTCCTATTCAGGCCATTCGTTGTCCTAATTGTACTTCTCAGCTATGAGAATATGGTCAATCATATTCCCCAACCACAGAAATACGCTGGCCAATATGATTGCCTTTTTCGGCTTCATCAATTATGGCTACTGCATAGTCGGCATAGCTGATGACGCTTTCGCCTTTTGAATTTACAATTAACTCTTCACCACCAAGGGTGTATTTACCTGTGCGAGGACCATCTACTCGGAAATCAGCTGCCGGACTAATATAAGTCCATCTCACATCATTTCTTTTGCGGAGCTCGTCGAGTGCTTTGGCCATACTTGAAGCAACTGGCTTGAATGCATCGGGAAAATCTTTGGTATCCATGAGTCGAATGGTATGTTCAGGGTCAACATATAAACTTCCTGCGCCACCAACAACAAGTAAACGATTCGGCTTGCCGCTGAGTATATCACAGAGGTGTTTAAGAGAAGTGCTGTGCTGAGAGAGAGTATCGGGTGTCCACGTACCAAATGCATCAATGATTACCTCACAATCCTTGATATCGTCAAAGGTCAGGTCGAACAAATCCTTCACAATGACTTTTGTGGCTTGAGGCGCCTTATCAGGATCACGGACAACCGCTGTAACCTCATGACCCCTCGACATTGCCTCCTCTACTATTAACTTGCCTGCTCTTCCCGATGCACACACAACTGCAATTTTCATAGTTCACTCCTCCTTTTAGAAATATGAGGTATTTGGGTATGCTCTCTGCAAGGATTATTTTCACTAATATTATAGTGCTTTTGTAAAATTATCAAAATAGTTCTCAGAGAATTACTGTAAAAAGAGGTGTGGTATCCAGTTTTGTTGAGCCTTTACTGGTAAATATCATCAAAAATGGAACATGCAGATTATCTTTTAGTGAGGTGGAAAACACTCCGGGGAAAATTTCTGATATTCGTCGGAGTAAGCAAAAGCATTGTATTTTGAGAATATTTGGAATGACGTTTTTTTGTAGTAGTAATGCTTTTTCCATAGTTCCCGATTAGGAGTTAATGTTCAGCATAGTAGTACTTGTTTATGAGCTAATACTTGGAGAAAAGATGCCACCAAAAAAGGAAGCTCCTGATCTAAAGAAATTTTGGTACCCGCGAGTCCTGGAGAGAGCACTTTTCACCATCCTTTCCTGTATTTTATAAGAAAGATCGTAAATCTTAGAGACTCTATAGCTTACAGATTAGTATGCGATGGTGAGTACTTATGGAAGCGTGTGTTTTAACTCTCGATCTATGGAGGTGACATTTTATGGAAGCAAAAACATCTCCTTTGGGCGACATTTCCATAGACTATTTCCAGGGAGTGTGTTGAAAAAATTTTTTAATTATGTCTGAATTGGTTGCTTTTAGTTTAAAACTGTATAATGATTACAAAGACTTGCAACTTCCTCGATGAAAAGCCTTGAAATTCCGTCATCTTTATTCCACAATGATTAAGAGCTTTTAAAAAGCTAAAAGAAAGGGGGATATGTGCTTTGGCTTTTTCTATTGGAATTGATTTGGGAGGAACTACTCTTGCTGGAGTCCTTGTGGATGAGGAACTGAATATTCTTGCTGAAGAAAAAATTCCTGTAGACAGAGAAAAGAGGGTAGAGAAAGTTATAGGGGATATGGAGCTCCTTATCCGGAATTTCAAAAAAAAGGGGAAAGGTGATTGTTTGGGAGTAGGCCTTGCTCTTCCTGGCCTTTTAGACTGGGAAAGGGGAGGTATAGTTTTTTCTGAGAACCTGAACTGGCGTAACGTGCCGGTCATCCCTCTTCTAAAAGAAAAACTATCCCTTCCTTTTTTTATGGAGCACGATGTGCGTAGCGGAGCTGTGGCAGAGGTATATTTTGGTGCTGCTCGTCCTTTTCAGGATGTTCTTTATGTAAGTGTAGGAACAGGAATTGCCGGGAGCCTGATTTGGAAACGAAATATAATCCGAGGTGCTCATGAAGCTTCTGCTGAGTTGGGACATATAGTGGTTGAGCCTAATGGTCCTCTGTGCCGATGTGGGAACATAGGAGGCTTGGAAGCATTGGCCTCAGGTAGTGCTATGGAGAGAGATGCTTTCCACTTGAGCGGAAAACATGTGAAAGGAGAGGAAATTTTTGAGCGGGCGCAAGAGGGGGTTTCTCCCTATCAAGAGGTGGTTAAAAGAGCGAGTGGCTTTTTAGGCCTGGGATTATTTAATCTGGTGCAAATATTTGATCCAGAAGTTATTATCTTAGGGGGAGGAGTAGCAGAAGCGGGGGAGTGGTGGTTAGAGATGATTAGAGAGGGATATGAAAATCGGTTTTTCTGGACACCTATTATCCCTCCACTGCTTTTAGGACAATTTCGAGGTAGAGCAAGTGTTATGGGAGCGGCGGGGTTGCCCATTCTTCAAAAAAGAGGAGAATACAGTCAGTCAATTTATTGAGAGGGGGATTGCATTGACAACGAAACCGGTAATAGGATTTATTGGCTTGGGAATTATGGGAAAACCTATGAGCTACAACCTCTTGCGAGCTGGCTACCCTTTAGTGGTTTATAATCGGACTAAGGCCAAGGTAGAAGAGATGGTGAAAGAGGGAGCACAAGCAGCAAAGAATCCCAAGGAAGTGGGAGAGAAAAGTGAGGTAGTGATTACCATGCTTCCCGATTCTCCCGAAGTAGAAGAAGTGATTTTAGGAGAGAAAGGGGTATTAGAGGGAGTAGAGAGAGGGAAAATAGTAATTGATATGAGCTCTATCGACCCTCTCTCTACTCGAAAAATAGGAGAGGCTCTTTCTCTTAAAGAGGTAGAAATGCTAGATGCCCCAGTTAGTGGAGGTGAAGAAGGAGCAATCAAAGGAGAGCTTTCCA
This sequence comes from Candidatus Sordicultor fermentans, assembly GCF_012728195.1. Classification (NCBI taxonomy): domain Bacteria; kingdom Pseudomonadati; phylum Atribacterota; class Atribacteria; order Atribacterales; family Candidatus Caldatribacteriaceae; genus Candidatus Sordicultor; species Candidatus Sordicultor fermentans. Next base: position 1,931 of record NZ_JAAYFP010000107.1, on the reverse strand, counting down.
TCATGGTGGGAGGTAAGAAAGAAATATTTGATAAATGCTTCCCTATTTTCCAGGTTTTAGGGAAAACTATCACCTATATGGGAGAGTTAGGAAGTGGGGAAGTGACTAAATTAGTTAATCAGATAATTGTGGCTCTAAATTTAGCTGCTCTTTCTGAGGCTTTTACCCTGGGGGCCAAAGCGGGGCTCAAAGCAGAGACTATGTATCAGGCCATAAGAGATGGAATGGCAGGAAGTAAAGTCATGGATATGAAAGTTCCCCGGTTTCAGGAAAGAGATTTTACTCCAGGGTTTAAAATTGACCTCCACCTCAAAGATTTAAAAAATGCTCTAAATACCGCCCTGAGGATGAAAGTTTCTCTTCCTTTTACTGGAGTGGTGGAACAAGTGATGGTGGCTCTCTCCGGGGAAGGAGAGGGAGAGAAAGACCACGGAGCGATAATAAAGTTTTGGGAAGAATTGAGTCAGGTAGAAGTAAAATAATTTGGTGAATGATTCTTGACTAACCGGTTATAGTCTTCTATCATTTCTCCATCAAATTATTTGGAGAGGAGCAAAAAAATGGAGAGGTACGTTTGTTTAATCTGCGGATATGTTTATGACCCTGAAGAGGGAGATCCTGATTTTGGAATAGAACCAGGTACTCCTTTTTCTCAGTTGCCAGAAGACTGGGTTTGTCCTGTTTGTGGAGCAAGTAAAGATCAATTTGAAAAAGAGTGATTTTTACTTGCTCCCTTCTACTAATTCGGCGCCTACCATAAGTCCTACTATTTCATCAGGGTTGGTTTCTTTGGTCAGGCGCTCCCCTACTTTCTCCCCCCGTCGCAAAACTACTAGGCGATGTGCTACTTGAAATACATCGTAGAGTTGGTGACTGATTATGATTACCGCTACTCCTTGAGAACTCAAAGTTCGCACCAGATCCAGTACCTTTTTCTGTTCGGTTACTCCCAGAGCAGCAGTAGGTTCATCCAGAATGAGAAGCTTGGCGTTCCAGTAGACCGAGCGAGAGATAGCCACTGATTGACGTTGTCCTCCGGAAAGGTTTTTGATTCGGTTTTTCAGAGAAGGAATTTCAATCCCCAGGTGACTTAAGACTTTTCGGGATTCTTCCATCATATACTCATGGTCTAACACTGGAATCGCTCCCAGCAGATTTTTCACCTTTTCTCTTCCCAAAAAAATGTTGGAATAAACATTGAGGTTTTCGGCCAGAGCTAAATCTTGATATAGGGTTTCGATTCCCAGCTTTATGGCATCCATGGGGTTATTGATCTTTACTTTTTCTCCCTCAAAATAGATTTCTCCCTCGTCTGGCTGGTAAACTCCAGAAACCACTTTGATTAAAGTAGATTTCCCTGCTCCGTTATCTCCTAAAAGGCCAACCACCTCTCCTGGATAAACTTCCATACTCACCCGGTTAACTGCTACTAGCCCTCCAAATCGCTTCACAATATCTTTTACCTCCAGGAGAGGAGTGTTTTTATCCGTCATTATATTCCTCCTTTCTCTACAAATTCAGGAAAAAATTGATCTATAAGAACCGCTAAAATCAAAATTACCCCTACATAGACATATTTATTATGGGTGGGTAAACCTAAATTTACCATTCCCGTTTCTAAAACTCCAATTATTAGAGTTCCAAGTAAAGAGCCTATCATGTTTCCGGTTCCTCCATATAAACTGGCTCCCCCAATTACTACTGCAGCAATGGAATCTAACATACGAGCAGCTCCGGCGTCTGCTCTCCCGGTAACAAAGCGTAAGGTGTACATCACTCCTCCTAGGGCAGCAAAAAAGGAAGAAATCATATACACTTTTATAAGATGACGGTCCACAGGGATACCAGCTCGGCGAGCAGCATCGATATTTCCCCCTATGGCATAGGTGTGCTGTCCGAAAGGGGTACGAGAGAGAATAAAGGCAAAAATC